>DATJYD010000863.1:0-4387 GCA_035499755.1 Fimbriimonadaceae bacterium | reverse complement strand
TCAGGGCGCCATTGACGGCGGTATGGGGTGGGGGAGGGATTGTGGCAGCCATCGTCTAATCTTACAGTCTTTGCCCGGCGAATGGCGCAGCAACCCCAGATGCGAAGCCTCCTCTCCCGCGAAACTGCCAGTCGCGCGCGGCGCGGCGCGGCGCGTCGAGCTCGCCGCGGGTCCTCGAGCCTGAGATCGTGGAGCGGACCGCACGCTGGAATGGCCGGTGGGCGGGCCGGTCAAAGAAGAAATGAATCTCAACTCGAACGGTATACTCCCATCATCGCCAGCGACTATATCGCTCCACGATGTTTTGCGTCGAGTTGCATGGGTAGCGGCTCCCTACCACAGAATGATTGAGACCAAACGCGATTACGCGTCCGCCGGCGAGGCCCGCGAAAGAAGAAGGCACGTCCTTCATCGGATTTCGCGGCGGACGGTTCTCCTGTATTCGGCTTTGGTCGGAATTCTCGCCGGAATCTTGGCCGTTCTGTTCCAGCAGGCCGTCCAACGGACGGAGACCTTTGCGGCCTCGATGGGGGCCTTGGCGGGCCATTCCCTTCTCTGGGCGCTCGGTCTTGCGACCATAGCGGGGACCTTCGCGGGTCTGGCGAGCCTGCTGATCGGCAAGTACGCGCCTGAGGTCGCGGGAAGCGGCATTCCCCACATCAAGGCCGCGCTCCTCCATCTGAGGATCATCCGGCCCGTTCGCGTGATCGTTGCCAAGTTCCTGGGGGGTCTCGCAGCCCTCTCGGTCGGCATGTCGCTCGGACGCGAAGGACCGACGGTCCAGATGGGCGCGAGCGTCGGCAAGTTCATCGGCGACTCGTTGCGCGCGCCGCGGCGGTCGCGCGGCGCCCTCGTCTCGGCGGGAGCCGGCGCGGGCTTGGCGGCGGCATTCAACGCTCCGCTCGCCGGCTTTATCTTCGTGATGGAGGAACTAAAGCGGGAGATGTCGGCGCTAACCTACGGAACGGCGCTGATCGCATCCGTTTGCGCGGTCGGAGTCACGCGCTATCTCGAAGGCGAGAGACCGTCCTTCACCCTGCCGAATCCAGGGGTCCCTCCCCTCTCGATTCTCCCACTGGCGGCGCTGCTCGGCATCGTTTCGGGCGGGGGAGGCGTGCTGTTCAACAAGGCGCTTCTCGTCGCGATGGACATTCGCCAGAAGTACCATGCTCCGCGCTGGCTGTACGGCGGCGTGGTCGGGTTCGCGAGCGCGCTCTGCCTGGTCTACTTCTTGCCTATCGCGGGCAGCGGGCATGCCAGTGCGGAGACCCTCCTTTCCGGCCATTTCGTGGCGAACCCGCTGCTCTTGATCGTCCTCCTCGTCTTCGTCGGCAAGCTCCTTCTAACCGCCTCCAGCTATGGAACCGGATTGCCGGGCGGGATCTTCGCGCCGATCCTCGTCATGGGATCGTATCTCGGCTACGCTTTCGGCCTCGTCAGCCATCACTTCGCGCCAGGGCTGACCTTCAGCGAAGAGGGATTTGCGACGCTCGGAATGGCGGGGCTGCTGGCCAGTTCCGTCCGAACGCCGCTGACCGGAGTCGTTCTGATCGTCGAGATGACGGCGGAGTATGGTCTCCTGTATTCGCTGCTCGTGACCGCGTTCGTCGCGAGCCTCACCGCAGAAGTGCTCCGCGACAAGCCGGTCTACGACGAACTGATGGAGCGCGACCTGCGCCAAAGCGGAGTCGAGTTGCATTCCGAGGAGGAACCGCTTCTTCTGGAGATCTTGGTCGAGCCGCAATCGTCGATGGATGGGCGCCGGATCAAGAATCTCGGGCTGCCCGCCGGCGCGATCGTGGCGACCTTGGAGCGGGGCTCGCGCAGCCTCGTACCAGGGGGAAGCACGATCATCGAGGCCGGCGACATGATCACGGTGATGGTGGAGGGAGACAAACCCGAGTTGAGCCACCACATCTATGAGGCCGCGAGAGCGCCGAGTTAGTCCCTGAGCAAGCCCAGGAAACGAACTACCGATTCGCCGCGCGCCATGGGGGGTGGCGGGGCCCCCTATCTCAACCGAAGTAGAAACAGAGAGCCCCGGGGTCTGAGCCATTGAATCTGCTACAGTCTCGCGCGCCTCGGGACCCCAGGGCATGGCAGTTGCGCGGGGAGCCCCGGGGTCTGAGCCTTTGAATCGGATACAGTCCCGTGCACCTCGGGACCCCAGGGGCCTGGCAGTAGTGCGTGCGTCGATCTTCCCCTACCGGGCGGCGAGACCTTGGACCGAAATGGGCAGACCGGTCACCGTTCCGATCGAGGTCAACGAGCCGTCGGGATGGACTCGGAACTCGGCGATCGTACCGTTCCCGTTCGCAAGCACGTACAGGAACTCGCCCTCGCTTCCGAAGCCCATGTCGACGGGGTGAGAACCGGCCCCGACGGTCGCGGTGAGGCCGCCGGCGGTGAGGAGGCTGATCGAGCCGTCATGGCCGATCGCGTAGCCGCTCAAGGTGCCGTTCCCCGCATTCGCGGTGTAAGCGTACTTCCCGTTCGGCGTGACGGTCAGCCAACATGCCGCCGCCTGGTTGTTTGCGACCGAGCCACTGATCACCGACCAACCTGCCTGGCCAAGCTGGTAGGAAGAAGCCGCGCTCGCGGCCGCCTCGGACACAATCAGGTGCCCGCGATTGTCGAAGTCGAATCCGAAGGGAGCGGCGCCGTTCGACGGGTTGGTGTAAAGGAAGCCCGGCCGGTCGCCGAACATCGGCCAGGTGTCGATCGTGTTCGTTCCTTTCTCCATCACGACGAGAGCATCGCCCCACGGGTCGAACTGGATTTGAACCGCAGCGACGCCGGCGCCGCTAAGCGGGCGAGACGAAAGCGTGACCGGCTCCAGGTTGCCATGCTCATCCGAGCGGAAACCTGCGATGTTCCCATCTCCGCCCGCATCGAGGACATAGACCAGACGACGGCTTTCGGTAACGCTGATCGGCTTAGTCCCGCCGGACGGGAAGTTTCCCGCGAGATGAAGATGTGGCCCATCGACTCTGAAGACGGCGATGTCGTTGCTGCCGGCGTCGACCGCGAACAGGAGCCGGCCGTCCTCGCTGAGGGTCACGGCACCCTGGGAACCGAGGCCTTGGGCGGCGCCGGTGCCGAGGCCGCCGGTCGAATAAGATCCGGCGAGGCTGAGCACGCCGTTGCCGCCGTGGGTGTAAACCAGCACCTGGTTGTTGGACGCATCGTTGGTTTCGATATAGACCGCATTGCCGTCTGCCGCGGCGGAAGCCAGTACGGCGCCGAGCGCCGCTAACGAAAGAGCCATCTTGAATGCTTGCATCGATCTCTCCTTTGCCCCGCCTCATGGCGGGCTACGGAGCGAGAACAAACGAGGTAGCGGGCGAAGTTTCGCGAAATCCCGGAACTTCTTTGGGGGGTTCAGACCTTGGGATAAAGGCCTCCTGGTGCGGGTTCGCGAGAGGAGGCGTCTCTTTTCCCGTTGCCTCCCAAGAACGCGAGGCAAGGCCCCCAAACCTGAGAGCGAGTTTCGAAGGGTTGCCCCCGACCTCTTCATCGAAGGCAACCCAAAGTAAAGCAACGGCCCCTAGCGGCGCCGGCGGCGCTTGATAAGGGCGAGCGCGCCGATACCGAGCAAAGTGAGCGACGCGGGCTCAGGCACAGGCACCATGGCATACTGCGCCCGTTGCTGCTGATCCCAAGAGCCGAAGAGGAGGTGTTGGTCAGAAGATCTCAACCAACCGCAAAGCAGGTAATTATGCGGTAGCCAATCAGTCGAAAAGCGGGCGATCGGGAACCCAAGGCCGCGGGTAAGGCGGGAGTTCAGCGATAGGCATGTTCAAGCCCGGATAGTGTTCCTTCCACCATTCGCGCTCGGTCTCGTCCGCGTAGTAGCGGAGGAAAATCTGGAGTTCCTCATCAGTGCCGTGGCTGATGAACGAAATGGAGATGGCCGAGCCGGGATCGTCGGGCCAGAGATCGGTGTCGTTTTGGTGGACGTGCTCGAAGATCTGCGAGTAAAGCTCGCGATCGGGCAAATGATCGGTGGCATGGAGATAGACATGCAGCCAGGACAGATCGAGGACCAGCCGCTCGAGGGCAGCCGGCAGGTCCTCATCGTTGAGCGCTTCTGGGCTCGCCGGGAACCATCCGCGACGGTCCATCTCCGCATAAATGGTCGTGGAAGGAGAGCCGAGCCCTCGGCCCCGCACATATTCCCAGAACGCGTTCACCTTCTCGGCGTCCGCGTGCTCCGGCTCATAGCCGAAGTTCATGGCCCATTGTAGTTGAAACTGCCACGTTTTGCGATAGAAAAATATCGTTTCTCGTATTTGAATGCACTGGGCCCCTCTGAGTAAGAAGATCCCATGCGTGCCCAGTCCGTACGCCGTACAATCAAGCAGCTTGAGAATTCGCTCTTCGCGCT
>DATJYD010000862.1:0-3234 GCA_035499755.1 Fimbriimonadaceae bacterium | reverse complement strand
GCGCAATTCCCAATGCGGTTCTCTCCTGCCTTACCCATCACAAGAACCTCGGAATCCACACCGAGATGTTTTCGGACGGTGTGATCCCGCTCGTCGAAAAGGGCGTGATCAACGGCCGCGAGAAGGTCGTCCGGCCGGGCAAGATCGTCTCCACGTTCCTGTGGGGCACGAGGGCGCTTTACGACTTCGTCGACGAGAATCCGCAAGTCTCGATGCTCGACGTGGCCTACGTGAACGACACGTCGGTGATTCGGCGCAACCCGAAGGTAACCGCCATCAACAGCGCGATCGAAGTCGACATTACCGGCCAGGTCTGCGCGGACTCGATCGGAACCAAGTTCTACTCGGGAGTCGGCGGCCAGATGGACTACATTCGCGGCGCCTCGCTCTCGATTGGCGGCAAGCCGATCATCGCTCTGCCCGCCACGACCAACAAGGGCGTTTCCCGAATCGTGGGGGAGTTGAAGACGGGCGCCGGCGTGGTCACGACCCGAGCCCATGTGCACTACGTGGTCACCGAGTACGGAATCGCCAATCTCTACGGCAAGAACCTGCGGCAGCGCGCAATGGCTCTCATCGACATCGCCCATCCCGATTTCCGGGAAGAGCTGTCGAAGCATGCCTGCGAGCGCTTCGGCGCGTACTGCTAAGAGAGCGCTTCCCTACTAACCCGGCACACGTATGCCTCGACAGCACGGAGGCTTACGCGAGAGGCCCCGCGTCGCATGTGATGTCAGTCCGCTGTGCGCAACGATCGTCGTGGGCCGGCTTCGGGGCAGACCTATTGCAATCGGAGGAAATGGCAGACCCCAGCCGTCGGCTGAAAGAGGATGGAGGAGAGGAGGAGATTCGAACTCCTCTAGGGAGTTGTCCGAAGCCAGACTGGAGGCGGTGTCTTGCCGTTTCCTCCGATCCTCGCCGCCCATTCGGCGGCCGCGCGGCGCTGATCGGCGGCACTCGATTGAACGGCGGAGCGTAGGCCATCGGGCAGCGACGCGAAGTCGGAAAGAGACATTCCCTCCGTGATCCCGCAATCCTGAAGGCTAGTCTGATAGCTGAGATTCGGCGCGAACAAAAAGGTGTAGCTGAGCGACCGCACCTTGCCCGCCTGATATCCGTCGAACGACGCCGGACGCCCAAACAGCCGGGCTTGGATGGGATCGGTCAGATCCTGCTCCGCGATCGTTGTGGCCAGTTCGTCGACGGAGAGAATATCGCTCCCCCCGGTTTTCGAATTGCGAGCGAGCGCGGCGTCGCCCGACTGCACATAAACGGAGAAATAACCACTCGTCACAACTCCGTTCGGCAGCAGGTCCGTGCGGTCCGCGGTCGGCTCGAAGAAGTAGCCCTCGTCGCCGATAGACGGGGCTTTCTTCGAGGGCGTGCCCCAGCGCGGCTCCTGGAAGCCGTTGAAGACCATATCGCTGAGGATCTGCGACTGTTGGGGAGTCATCCCGGATAGCGCCAACTGGCTGCTTCGGGCGAGTTCTCCCCGCTGCGCCTCGCTGAACAAACCATAGAGCTTCAGCATCTGCCAGGTTCCTGCTCTCCACCATCGGGAAGCAACCGTTGGATTCAGCCACTGCAGATAGCACAGATCGAACCCGTCGAAGCCGACTTCCTTGGTCAGTGCGTATGAGGAAAGGTCCGACAAGCCCAGATAGCCCGCCTCGTTCATTCGCCGAAGGAGGGCGCCGAGAGCGTCGCGGTCGGTCTCCGATTGCTCCGCGGCGCGAGGAGATCTCGGAGAGGCAGCGAGCCAGCCGTCGTGCTCCGAAATCGTGATCCCCCAGTCGCGGGTGCATCGGGTCAGGAAGTCGCCTACCGTCATCTGATCTGTTGCCGCCGCTGAAATCGACGCGAAACCACGATCAGGAACCCAGGCGACGACATTCTCCTTACGAGAATCTCCTGCCGCCAGGAAGCCTTCGGTGGGCGCGAATCCCATTGGATCCCGCTGCTCGGGATGAAGGAGGATCTGCTTGGTCGCCGTGTCGATTGGAGGTTCACCGCTCCCGTCCTGAATCGGCGCGATTGGCACGATTCGAGGCTTGGACCCTCCCGAGACCGGGAGATACGACATGGCCGCATAGGCAGCCGGCCTCGAGGCCCGGAGTATCTTCGCGAAGGTCAGGGAGTCGGCAGAAAACGGGATCGAGTCCGCGTCCGCGATAGGCTCGACCTTTTCCTTGATTTCGGGAACCATCAAGTTCGTGTCGCACTTTGCGAGGCGTTTGCCGTCGGGGTCGTCCATCGTGAGCGTCACCCTGCACGATCCCAGCGACAACGGCCAAATAATGAGATGGGCGCGGCCGATTCCGAGTCTGGGATTCCCGGGGCCCATCGTGGTCTGAGCGAAGCTGTCGAGCTTTAAGGCAGCCGACTTCGATTCGTCGCCCATTTCGACTTCCGCGGCTTTGACCGCGGACTCGAACAGCTTGTCTTCGTGAAGGAAGGTCTGCAGCGTGCCCGAAATGTCGCCGGGGAACGGCAACTGCATGGAGTTGGGTGAGGTGGAGAACACGAGACGGCGAGCGCCGAACGACTCCGCAAGGGTTCGCGGGTTGATCGTCGACAGAAGACTCCACATGGCTCGCCCGCCAGGGTTGTTCAGAGAAGTGTCGCCGTAGACCTCCTGAGGCTTGGTGCGCTTCGAATTGTCTTCGAACGCGTCGAAGATCTTCTGGCTCCAAGTTCGGACGTACTTGGCCGCCGCGGCACTGTCCCAAACGCCCTTTTCGGACGGCTCGGCCTTCGCAAGCGCCGCTTTGAAGCGAGCCTCGAGACGATCGATATCGATCGCCTGAATCTTCGATTCCTCAGCCGAACTGCGATCCAGCTTATAGCCTTGGCCATCGCGCTCCCAATGAGCCGTCAAGGTGAATGCGACGTGATCCATGACCGCGTTCAGGGGCACGTCCTTCACGCTCACGATCAGTGTCTCGCCCGCGGTCGTTCCCGAGGCATGGAGATCGATTCCGGATTGTTTGGAGAGCTTCGCGAGGACAGACTTGGCGGGACCGGTTGCCTGGAAGGTCACGGGAGCGTCGGTAAACGGCTGGATGGATAAAGAGGAGAGGAGAGCGATGAACATGGTCAGTATCCGGTGGGGCTGTATCGAATCACGCGGCGCCGATTATCTACGATGGGCAGCGGGCTCGATACCGCATTCTAAGGCAGCACGGGAGATCCTGGTTCCCAGACGGGCGAGAATGCAAAGCGTGTTCATCGAAA
>DATJYD010000861.1:0-3320 GCA_035499755.1 Fimbriimonadaceae bacterium | reverse complement strand
CGGAAATGGGTCGGCAGCGACAAGTTATGGGGCAGCCACGAACTTGGCAACCAAATGCGCTACTTATACTCGAGGGGCCTCCTGGATCCCGCTGTCTCGGAGACAGTGCCCTTGTCCGGCGGCGCCGCCTTAGCGGTGATCGACTACAAAGGGGGCCTTACCCAAGCGGAAACGAGGGAAGCAAATCTAGTCAAAATCACTTTTCGCCCACTGACAATAACGCATTTGCGGCGCCTGGCGCCTTCGCCCGATTGGAGCAATGTCGGCGCCATCCAGCGGATTTTCCGATATGGCGCAAAGCTATTTGTCGTCGACGGCCACTCCCTGTTGCGGCTGGAACGCGACGGATCCTGTAAGTTCTGGACGGACCTCCCGTTCGGAACCGTCGGGTTGGCGGGCAACCGATGGCTTATCCTCTGCGGAGAGACCGGTCCCTCGCCTGCCGCCAAGGTCGTCTCCATCGATTTGTCGACCGGAAGGCGACGCGAAATCGTTTCGGAACCCTATAGCAATGGTGTTTCGGTCTTCCCCGACAGCCCCTACGTTTTGGTCGCAGATTCTACGCCCGACGGGCATGGGGATCTGGCCGTGCGTGCCGACACCGGAGTAAAGACGCCGATCCCCTCCGGCCTCAAACTGATCGGCTCGTACGGGTATTGCGACAATATCCAGTCGGTTGAGGTCCGCGGCACGGGGACTGGAGGCGTGACGGCTGTCGCACCTCCGAGCGGACGCTTCATCCTCGTCTACTCGCTGCAGAGTGGATCGTTAATCCAGAAGCTAAAGATCCCGACCAACTCTCGGTATTAGGCCGGCTTGCGGCACCCCCGGTTCAAACGCGTTAACCGGAGTCTCGGCGCATCCGGAGTTAATCAATCGTCAAACTGTCATTTTCCTCCCGCGAGCGCCTGAAGCTTCTGCCGCGCCTCCTTCTGCAACTCCCCGTACTTGGCGAAGTCGCCGGAGCGGAGGGCCGCGTCGGCTTGATCGAGCAAGCCCAGGGCCTGGCGTACGCCGGCGGTCGCCGGCGTGGAGGGTGTCGTGACCGGCTGGTTGGAGTTCGAGGGCGTCGTCGGAGTCGGCCCGGTCGTCGAAGCCGATCCGAACAGCTTGTCGAGCGCCTCCTGGTAGGTATCGGCGATCACGATCTTGGCCGGATTCACACCGAGCACGACCTTGCGGAGCTGGGGCGCGGTCTGGAGGCCGGTCGAGTTCTTCGTGAAGAGGCTCTCCGAATACATCACGCTGTTCCCGATCGGGATGACCAGCATATTGCCGATCACCACCACGGTGCCGCTCGTCGCGCCGCCGGTCAGCTCCAGCCGAGCCGCGTTCACGTTTGGATCGTTTCCGAAGAGGGTTTCCGCCTGCTCGGCGCCGTCCACGTTCGCGCCCTTGGCGAAGTTATAGAGCTGCATTTCGCCGTAGCGATCGGGATCGCAGTGAGCGGCAAGCCAACCGCTCATGTTCGCCTTGCCCCGAGGGGTAAACGGGAGCATGAGCACGAAGCCGTCGGTCATCTCTCCCGGGAGCTTCATCTCGACGTAGTAGGGCGCGAGGGGGCTTTCCGACCCGTTCAGTCCCTTCTCCTTCGGCATCTCCCATGCATCGTTACCGTTCAGAAAGGTCACGGGATCGGTGACGTGGTAAACGCAGAGTTCGCCGGCTTGCAGGCGGAAGAGATCCTCGGGATACCGGTAGTGGGCCTTGAACTCGGAACCAAGTTCGGTGGCGGGATGAATCAGGCCGGGATAGATCTCGCTGTAGGCTTTGAGGATCGGCTCCGAGGGACCGATGGCGTAGGCAGTCGTAACTCCCGTATAGGCGTCGATCACGACCTTCACAGAGTTCCGGATGTAGTTGAGCTGATTGTCTCCGCTGCCGCTTTCGTCGCTGTAGGGAATGCGATCGGTCGTCGTGTAACCATCGAGAATCCAGTAAAGCCTGCCGCCGATGAGGACGATGTAGGGGTCGTCGTCGAACTTCAGGAAGGGATAGATCCGCTGGCACCGGTCGAGGACGCTGCGGTGCATCAGGAGCCGCGAATGGTCCGTGATGTAGCTGGACAGAAGAAGTTTGCCATCGCCGAGGGAGGTCGCGAGGGCGAGCCGCCGGAAGAAACCGCCGATGTCGATCCCGCCGGTTCCGGTCCAACTCGTGTCCTTCTCCTGATCCTGAGCCGGATAGTCGAACTCGGCCTGCTTCGTGTCGACGATCGCGTATTCGTCGATAGGGTTGCCCGAGTCGTCGTGCAGATCCGAATAGTAGATGTCGGGCTGGGCCACCGGCAGTTCGGGTGGAGACACGGGGGGAATGTCTTTGATGAGATACTTCGGCTCACCATCGGACTCCGCGCTGTTCACCTCGGTCATGATCAGACCGTAGCCGTGGGTGTATTGGAGCCTTTCATACACCCAGCCCGGATTGGGGATTCCGGTCAAGTCGATGTCGCGAGGAGCGATCATCACCTCGGTCGGCTTCCCGTCGATGGTATAGCGGTCCACGTCGACGTCGGCAAACCGGTAGAAGGACTTCAGAGACTCCTTGAGCTCGCTGGCCTGCCTCACGATCTCGGGGTCCCAAAGCCTCATGTTCGCGAGGGTCGACTGGCTCTGCTCGACGTCCTGGTTCGAAGGAACGTCCTGAACGGGAAAGTCTCGCCGGGAGATTCTGTCCAAACCATAGGCGAAGCGGGTCATTTTGATCGCGCGTTCCGCGAACGGGGCTTCGACCCCGAGCTTGTTCGGGCCGACGTACACCGATTCGAGCACGGCGGGGACGATGGCGACGCAGACCAACGATAGCGCCACGACTGCGATCCCTCCCTTAAGCAAGAAGTTGTAGGCTCCCTCGCTCCGCGCCAGGGCCAGCGTGCCAAGCCCGAGGAGAGCGACGAGGATCGCCGCGCCCCGCTCCATCACCATCCGAAGGCTGTCGGAATAGCCGGCGCCCGTGAACTGGCTGCCCGAAACCAGTCCGAAATCATACGTCTTGAGGAAGATCTGCGCGGCTAGCACCACGAGGGTCACGCCGGCCAGCAGGCAAATGTGCAATCTGATGTTGGGGCGGCCCAGTTCGACTTTGGCCATTGCGGCGAGGAGCTGAAGGCCGGCGTAGACGGCGATCGACAGGATCGTCGTGAGGAGGAGAACCCCGAAGGCGTAGTTGACGATCGCGTGGTACCAGGGCAAGGTGAAGACGAAGAAGCTCAAATCGAGGTGGAAGATGGGATCGTTGACGCCGAAGGACTGAGAGTGCCGCGCCAGCAGATAGGTGCTCCATTCGTTCGAGAACCCGGTCGCGCTGAAGAACGCGAAAAC
>DATJYD010000860.1:0-8416 GCA_035499755.1 Fimbriimonadaceae bacterium | reverse complement strand
TTGAGCCCATCCCTCCCGATCAGGCTCAGAGTTTGCTCTGGGAACTCGGCGAGCGGCACTTTCACGGATTCTCAGTTGTCGCGCGAGATCGTCGCGGCTTCGGCGGAGCCCAGGCCGCCATCCTGGTGACGGCAAGGGACTCTAAGGGGCGGATACGTCGTGTCGCGCTCAACTGCCTAGATAACGACCACGGCGGTGGGATAGACCTCCGCCGGTTGCTCGAGTGCATCTGGGACTCGGATGCGGTCGCCGAACTTGGCCAGTATCCCGCCGATCCGTCGGTGCGGTACAGCTACTATGCAAGGGGCCTTGAGGCCGATAGGACTATCCTCGAAGCGCACGGAGTGACCCGTCTCGTTGGTAAAAACAGCGGGTGGACGACTCTAGACGAGGTGCTCCGCTCCTATCAGGAATCGGTCACGGCGCACCGGAACTGATGCCGACCCCGTTCGCCGACCCTTGATCCGATCGGCAAGCGCCGGAAACTGAAGGGTTGCGTACGCGCGTAACTACTGATAGTCAGAATCGGGTCGCGTTGCCGCCCGTCTGATACAGTAGAGGTTGCATGATGATCTGCACTTTTCTTTGTGCGTTCGCCTTGGGAGCCGGCCAAGCGCAGGCCGACCTAACTCGGAAGATCTCCGTCGATATCCCCGCGTCGCGGGCCAAATACTCCATCCCCGCGCTCGGCAAAGCTGCCGGCTTGACAATGGAGGCAGCCTCGAATCTCCAGGACGAAGTTTTTCTGATCAGCGCTCATGACGTTTCGGTCGCCGACCTCATGAAGCGTGTCGCGGATGCGGAGTCGGGCACGTGGCTGCATCAAAGCGGCATCTACATCCTCACCCGAGACCGCGCGGTGACGCTGGGCCAGCAGCAAAAAGAACTTGCGCAGCGCACGAAGCAAGTGAAGGATGCGATTGCGAATCTGGCCGCGTCAGTCAGCAAGGACGGGGCGTTCGATCAAGCCGCGGCCGATGCGCTCGCCGAGGCTACGAGAAAGGCACTCGACCAGTTTTCACCGGGGCAGCCACCACGCGAACCGACTTCTCGCCCCACCCACAAGCAGACGCCGATCGTTCGCGCCGTGTCCAGGCTGCTGAGCTGCGTCGACCCCGAAAAACTGGCAGGGATGGGGCTCAACCAGCGGATTGTCTTTTCGACTCGGCCGACTTCGGTGCAGCAGAGCTTCAGCGGAGACGCCGAGGCCGCCTTTACCGATCTCGTGACCCAGCAGCAGATGTATTCCGAGGCTTTCAACGCCGGCCAGCCGCAGGACACCAATCGAACCATCTACGTCAACGATCTCGGGACTCCGACGATGGGCCCGGGCGACCCTCATCAGGGGCTCGGCCTTGGGCTGATGGCGGTCGAGCGGCGTTTCGGAAACGTGTTCAGCGTGCAGATTCTCGTGTCGGATACGCGACTGGCGACGATCACGAGCGGCACATCGAGCTTCGCGCTGCGCCCGACGCCGCTTGCGGCGACGGGAGCTATCGCCGGCGAGAAGCCTCTGAAGCTGGACGCCGACGCGCAAGAAATGGCCAAGGCCCTTTCCATTGGTTCTCCCGGCGTCTCCTCGGGCCCCGGCGCCCAGAGGACGATGGCCGTTTCGAGCGTGTCGGGCGGAGGAGCTCAACCAGGCCACGGGTTCAGCTTTTCCTTCGTGTCGAACACTCCGCAGAGCATCAAAATCAGCCCGGAACTCAGAGCGAAGGTGCTCGATCCCGAGAAGCACGATCCCCTAGGCTTTGTTCCCGGTCAAGCGGTCCTGGCTCTCGCTCAATCGGAAGGCAAGAACATCGTGGCCCTCTTGCCCGACCCCTGCTTCGGTCCCATGACTCACGAGTTCGCGAGCGAGGTCACTCCATCCCAACTCCTCGCCGCTCTCGGTTCGACCGACGGGATCGTCGCGAAACAGGACGGGGACTGGCTCGAGGTCTCCCCCGAGTTTCCCGCCGCCGCCAGAGCGGGAAAGGTCGACCGTGCCGCCCTTGGGACCCTTCTGCGCGCACTCGACAAGAATGGCGAGTTCAGTCTCGACGACCTTTGCGGCTTCGCCGTCGCGCAGGACAAGGTACCCGGTCTCAACGATATCGACGGGATCTATCCGAGGCTCGTCAACACGAGTGCCGCCAATTCCGACTTCTCGCCTTTGGCAACCGGTTCTTACTCGCTCTATCGCTTCTATGGCACGCTCACTTCCGGGCAACGTCAAGCCGTCGCCTCCGGGCGGCAGATGGCAATGAGCGGCCTAGGCCCGGATCAACTCGCTCTCGTGTCCGACATGCTCTACAACTCGGCGCAGGACCCGAACGTTAAGACGGGGAACCCAAGGAACGGGCCGCCAATCCGGAACCAAGCGGTTCGAGCGCAGAGCTTCGCATTCGGCGGCGACGGGAATTCGACGGTGCCCATCATGCTCGGCGGGCCGATTTCCGCCGCCACCGAGCGCACCATCGTGGTTCCGAACGGAGTGACCGGAGCCGGCTTCCTCACCGGATCCGTGACCTCGCAGCCGGTCGCCCAGGCGATCAGTTCCTCTACCGGAGCCAATACGTTCTACGATGCAGGGACCCTGGGTTTCGTTCGAAGCAATGCGATGCAGAAACTGGACCCGGAGTTCGGTTCTTCGCCATACGACGAATACCGAATGGCACATAGAACTTCGATCGAACTGACCTTCACCTTCAATCCCCAGGTCGACATGTCGCGGTCTTTGCAGGACATTTCGATCGATGCCGACTCTCAGCCCGGGTCCTACGACTCGCTGCCCGCTGCCTTCCGCCAGCAGGTGGACGAAGCCGCCAATCAAATGCGCAATACCTTTCAAAAGGTCGGCCCAATGGGCGGGAATCGAACGCCTCCGCCCTAGCTGTGTCTGGCCACACGCTCGCCGCTCGGGAGCCCGCGTTTAAACGCCAAGGCCCCTCCTTGAGTAAGGAGGGGTTTTTGGGGCAGCGAGGCCTACACCGGCTGCAGATCATACGCCGTCGCGAGATCGTCGAGGGAGCGCCTCAGGTCGCGCCATTGGTCGGACATGCCGGCGAGCACGTCGTAGGGGTCCCGATCCAGAGCATTCACAACGCGGGCTCTCTCGATCGTCGTCCGGACGTCGTCTCGCAGGTACTCCGGCTTCTCCCCGTTCACGAGTCTTGTGTGAACCCGTTCGAGGGCCTCGTCCATCTTCTGAATGGCGGTTCGCTGATCGTCGCTCCGCCGCCAATTCGCATGCCACGCATGATCGAACCGGCGCTCGTAGCTTGCCCGAAATCGCTTGCTCTCATGGAACGCTTCCTGGATCGTGTCGCCGACGCTTCGCGCCGTCACGTACACCGGCAGCGGAGGCTCCTGTGCGGCGGCAATGCTTGGATTCGCGACCACGCCGCACAGCGCCGCCGCCAGCGTCGTCGCTACCATCGTGATTCGCTTCATCGTGTTTCTCCTCGAGGCGGTTGAAAAGGGTCCGCCTACAAGGAGTTAGAATCCGCTGAGTACCTTATTGTTTCGCAATACTGATGCAATGGGCTAAGCGAAGAGGGTCTTCCAGGAGTCGTGTGGCTGTTCGCCTTGCCTCATTTTCGCGAGCAATTCGGCAACTCCATCGCGATCGCTCTCGGCGCTGCATGCAACAGCGGTGGCCCACGGATTATGCGGATGGGCGAGGATGACTCGCGTTTGGATAGCCGCGGCTCGCGAAGCCGTGTCTATCATAGCAACCAGCACTTGGACGAGGTTGGCGGCCGTCGGACGGGACCACGCGCGGTATCGTGCTATAATATAAGGCTCTCCCCCGCACACCCGTCATGCTGCCCTCCCCAGACATCCTCAACGACTTCCAGCCCGGCAAGTTCGTGCTCTCCAATCTCGCCGCCAAGCGCGCAAAGCAGCTTCGCGAGGGAGCGCCTCCGCTTGTCCAGATCGACTCCAATCATCCACTGACGATCGCCCTGGCGGAGATCGCAGCCGGCAAAATCAAGCCCATCATGCCAACGGGCGAGGTCGAGGCGCTCGAGATTCCCGAGACCGCGGTGCTGGTCGAAGAGACGGTTCCCGGCGAGTTGGGCATGCTCCTTCCCGCGCTCGACGAAACCGAGGCGGCTCTCGTTTCGGGTGTCGTGATCGGTGAGGACGAGCATGAGCACGACCTCGATGAGCACGAGCCGGACACCTTGAGCCTTTCCGATCTCGTCGGCGAAGATGAAGAGCATGAGGAAGTGATCGTGCCCACCGAGGACGACACCCTTTCCCTCACCGATATCGCCGAGCAGGAATCGCACGAGGAAGACGAGGAGCCCGAGGAGTAAGTCCTTAGCCTGGAGTCTGCTGGACGCATAACCCGGGCTAGACTTCCAACGTTTTCATGTCTCAACGCGATCCCTACGAGGTTCTCGGAGTATCCCGAAACGCAACGGCCGATGAGATCAAGACGGCCTATCGCCGTCTCGCCCGCCGCTACCACCCGGACGTGAATCCGGGCGACAGCGACGCGGAGGAGCATTTCAAAGAGATCGGCGCCTCCTATGCCGTGCTGTCCGATCCGGACCGCCGGGCGCGCTTCGATCAGTACGGCACGCTCGACGACCAGCCTCAGGACCCCTTCTTCGGCGGACAGGGAATGGGCGGGTTCACCGACCTGTTCGACATGTTCTTTGGTGGAGGGGGCGCGGCTCGCGGCCGTCCAAGGGGATTTGCCCGCAACGGCGAGGACATCCAGGCAACCGTCACGCTGACTCTCAAGGAGGTCCTCACGGGCGTTCACCGCGAGATCGCGGTCGGGAGGATGGAGGAATGCGATGCCTGCGGCGGCACGGGAAGCGAGGGCGGTTCGCAACCTGAGACGTGCCCGACCTGCAAAGGCCAAGGCGTCGTCGGCCAAGTGCGAAACACCTTTATCGGCCAGGTCCGTACCCAAACGACCTGCCCAACCTGCAACGGCGCAGGCGCGGTGATCAAGAACCCGTGTCCGAAGTGCAAAGGCCGCGGCGTTCTGGCGGCGGAAGCCAAGGTCATGCTCAATGTGCCTCCTGGCGTCGAATCGGGTCAGACGATGCACGTTCCGGGGCAGGGAAGCGACGGAGTTGCCGGGGGGCGCCCCGGCGATCTTTACGTGTCGATCTTCATCGACGAGGATCAGCGCTTCGAGCGGAATGGCACGACCCTGTTCGCGGGGCTCGACTTGACGTTCGCCCAGGCCGCTCTCGGCGATCATGTCGAGATCAGTGGCGTCGACGAGGTTGTGCCCCTGGACATCGCCCCAGGGACTCAGCCGGGAACGCGCATCACTGCCCGTGGCGCGGGCCTCCCGCCTCTTCACGGCGGCCGCCGGGGCGATCTGATCGTCACGACATCGGTCAAGGTTCCGACAAAACTGAACGAAGCGCAGACCAAACTGATCAAGGAACTGGCCGAGGTCAGTGGCGAACGCCTGCCGGAAGGCCAGAAGGGCATTCTCGGCGGCTTGTTCGGCAAGAAAGGGAAGTAGCAACGGGCTATCGTAATGGCCGAGTTTGCCCTTCGGAGCGCGGCAACCGATCGTCGACTAAACCGTGCTGATCGAGGTTGTTTGGAATGGTAGCTGAAGAAATGTCTCTGGCCTGGATCGAGGTGAAGGCTGTCTTCGATGAGCCTCCCGCCGATTGGTCCGTCTTCATCGACGTGTTCGCAAGCCATGGCTGCGAGAACACGCTCCAAGAGGACGATCCTCCTTCTCTCTCCTCCGCCGTGGTCGCCGTCGACGGAAGCGAAGACGTCGTCCGCGCCCTGTCCAACGACCTCGTCATCATGGGCGCGTGCCGGGTCGATACCCGCTCCCTCGAGGACGAGAACTGGGACGAGCATTGGAAGCAGTTCTTCCATCCTCGAGAAGTCGGCGAGCGTTTCGTCATCCGTCCCACCTGGGAAGAAGCGCCGCCTTCGGATCGGCTCGAGATTATCCTCGATCCAGGACAGGCGTTCGGCACGGGGGACCATCCCACGACGAGGATGTGCCTGGATCTGCTGGAAAGGGCGATCTCTCAACGCGACGTAGCCGGCGCGCCAGAGCGCGTCGCCGACGTGGGCTGCGGGAGCGGCATCCTCTCGATTGCAGCCTGCCTGCTCGGAGCCAGATCGGTCTGGGCGGTGGACATCGAACCGCTCTCTGTCGAGGTAGCCAAAGAAAACGCGGCCATGAACCACGTCGTCCTCACCGGTCTCGTGGGCCAAGGGATAGAACCTGTCCGGGATCAGGCGCCGTTCGATCTTGTCGTCAGCAACATCATCTCTGCGGTCCTCATTCGCCTCGCCCCGGAAGTCGCGCCCGCCATCGCTCCCGGCGGGATCTGGATCGTCTCCGGAATCATCCGGGATAACTGGCCAGACGTCCTGGTGGCCGTCGCCGAGGCCGGTTTCGCCCTCCGCGAGAAGCTCGAAGAAGATGGATGGGTGGGGGCGACCCTTGTACGGTCCGCCGAGCCCTAAAACCGGTCTCGGCGTCCCGCCGGGTCGGGTTGGGTCCTACTTCTTCGGATGCTTGACGCTGACCATGATCTGCGTGTCGTCCGAGTTGTTTTTGGACGCGACCACCGAGATCTCGGAGCCGTCGTCCAACTTTCCGGTCACGGTTTCCATGTTCATGCCGCTCGCGTTGACCGTCGAGTCCTTCGGGTCCTTGATCTTGTCCTTATAGAACGAGCCCACTTTCGCCGGATCGTCCTTCGACGTCCTGTTCGAAACGACCGTCGTCTCGCCGTTTTCGGTGCTCGTCATCGAAGCGTTCGGCTTTTCCACGCTGCCCGGGTAGAACGGCACGCCAAGATCGCTTTCTGAAACGCTCGCGCCGATTTTGGCGCTGTCCCCGTTAGCCTGCTTTATCTCCGCCTGGCCGTTCTTGTCTATCGTCGCGGTATTGCCCTTGCTGTCGGAGTAGGTTGCGGTGTTCCCGTTCTGCGCATAGGTAGCCGTGTTCCCTTGACTGTCCGTCGCCGTGACGCTCTGACCGTTGTTCGAAATCGTCGCCTTTTCGCCGTTGGCGCCGACTACCGTCGTGCCAGACCCGCATCCCGCGAGAAGGCCTGCCAACGCAACGAAAATCCACAAAGTAGCTCGCATATCATTGATCCTCAACATCCCAGAAATGGTATCAGATTCGCACTCTATAAGGGGGTTTTGGCTTCCCGCCGCTGCATGGCGGCCGTCGGGTCCGGACGGGCAATTTCACAAACAAAACGAGGGCCGGAAGCGGCTGCTTCCGGCCCCCCACAAGGTAGGGACGGGCGGGACGCCCGTGCCACCCGAGCTAATCTTCGTCGTCGAGGAACTCCTCATCCGCCGCCATGTCGGCGAGGGACGGGAAGTTCAGCACGCCCAAGCTCTCGTCGTCGAACTCGTCGGCCTCCACCAGAGCGGTAAGCGACTGCTCCGCCCATGCCGGGCCGCGTTGCACGTCGACCGAGACGTCGCGGTACTGCTTCACGCCTGTTCCCGATGGGATAAGCCGTCCGATGATGACGTTCTCCTTCAGGCCGATGAGCTGGTCCTTCTTGCCGCGAACCGCGGCCTCCGTCAGAACACGCGTCGTCTTCTGGAACGAAGCCGCCGAGAGGAACGAGTCTGTCGCCAGCGAGGCCTCGGTGATGCCGAGGAGGATCCATGTCGCAGTCGCTTCCTTGGGGTCGCGCTCGACGTTCTCGCCGGTGATCGGGTCGACGTACTTGATCTTCTTTCCTTCGTTGAGAAGATCCCGCACTTTCTCGTTCGCCTTCAGGAAGGTGAACCGGTCCACGATCTGTCCAGGCAGGAACGGGGTGTCGCCCGGCTCCTTAACCTGTCGCTTCCGCAGCATTTGCCGGATGATCACCTCGATGTGCTTGTCGTTGATGTCGACGCCCTGCGCTTTGTAAACGCTCTGCAGGTTCTCGACGAAGTAGTCGTAGACGGCCGCCGCGCCGGCTAGTTCCAGAACCTCGTGGGGATCGCGCGGGCCCTCCGTCAAGGGATCGCCCTTGATCACCTTCGATCCCTTCGTCACCGGCAGCTTGCCGAGCGGAGGAACGAGGATCGGATAGAAGATCGCTACGCGCTCGACTTCCGCCTTGCGCAGAAGCGCCAGCGTTGCCGCCGTCAGCTTCTGGCCGATCGTCTTTTGCAGCCCCGATTCGTATTCCCCGCTGTCGTCCTTCGACCACGTGTCCTGCACGTCGCCAATGTAAGCGTCCTTGATCGGCGAGTTCGCCGGGACCACCGCTTCCACGATAACCCATCGCCCGAACTGAGATTCCCGGATGTCGCGAACGATTCCCGTCACCGGGCAGATGATCGCTTTACCGCGTGGTTGCCGCCGGGCCTCAAAGATCTCCTCGACGCGGACGATGCCGCTCGATTCGCCCGTCCAGGCATAGAAGAAGGTCTTCCTCGATCGCTCCCAGAGCTTCCG
>DATJYD010000859.1:0-3308 GCA_035499755.1 Fimbriimonadaceae bacterium | reverse complement strand
TCTCAGAAGGAGATCGCATCGATGGATGCTGTAGGGACGCTGGTGCAGAAGGCGAGCAGCCGCCTGTGAGGAGTGCGGCCTGACCCCGCGTTGCAGCGGACTCGCTGCGCTCGTCTGTGAACGCGATATCGTTAGGCGCCGCAATCACCAACCATGGCACACGGCCAAGCGCTGCAAGCGCTGAACCGACGGGACGCCAGCAAGGTGCGGAACGCCAACGTTCGCGCTGGGTCCGAGTTGGCGACGTGCCGCGCCACGGTAGCGTCAAGGATCGCAGGCTGCGAGCCTGCACACGACATATTGGAGGGCGATGAAGGCAGCCACGGTCGCGCGTTATGGGTCGCCCGGCGTGATCGAGGTACGCGACGTCCCCGCGCCGGTGCCCGGACCGGGCGAGGTGCTGGTCCGGGTCCATGCCGCGACGGTCAACAGGAGTGATTGCGGCGAACTCCTTCACCCGACAATCATTCGGCTGCTGATCGGCGCCGGGCGATCGCGACGAAGCACCCTCGGCATGGATTTCGCCGGGACCGTCGAAGCCGTCGGCGCATCGGCCAGCCGGTTCAAGCCTGGAGACCGCGTTTACGGAATGTGCCCGTTCAGGAATGACGGCGCCCAGGCGGAGTACTTCTGCATGGCCGAAACCGGGCCGATCACGCGCATGCCCTCGAATCTCCGCTTCGATCAGGCCGTCGTCTGCGAAGGCGCCTTTTACGCCAATCCGATCATCGAACACTTCGCTCTGAAACCCGGCCACAGGATCCTGATCTACGGCGCATCCGGCGCGATCGGAACGGCAGCGCTTCAACTCGCCAAGGATCGCGGCGCCGAGGTTGTCGCGGTCGTGGCAGCCCGCCACCTCGGACTGGCCCGATCGCTGGGAGCCGACCTGGCCGTCGACTACACCACCGACGCATTCGACCAGCTCGGCCGAAGCTTCGACTTCGTGCTGGACGCGGTGGGAAAGCTGGGCATCCGCCGATGGCGGCGATGGCTCAAGCCCGGGGGCGTCTTCGCGGCGACGGACCGCGGCCCCTGGTCGCAGAATCTGCTCTTCATGCTCTGGTCAAAGGTCACGGGAAGCGGGCGGGTCGTGATTCCCCTGGCGAAGCGGGGAAGCGGGCAGGCGTTCGTGAACGAACTGCGGGACAAGATCGAGGCAGGCCGATTCATCCCCGTGATCGATCGCCGATATCCTCTCGCCGCGATCGCCGATGCCTATCGTTACGTCCAGACCGGAGAGAAAGCGGGCGTGGTCGTCATTGACATCGTCACGGAAGGTCGGCCTGCCGAGCCCGAGTGACGTGCGCTCAAGCGTACGGAGGGGGCAGATCCACCGTGCTCTTCGACCGAGTGATGGTGCGCGGAGCGATGTTCGCCTTCGTGTCGGCGAGATCCTTGAGGCCACCATCATCGGACCGGTCGCGATGCCTGCCTTCATGTGTGCTCAGCGTCGGCCTTCTCGAGCGCATGGCGCCGGCGCGGCGTGACGATGTTCTGTCCAGTCTGCGGCGACGAATACCGGCCCGGCTTCAGCCGCTGTTCCGATTGCGACGTTGAGCTTACGGAGAAGGCGCCGGGCACGATCGAGAATGCACCGCCGTTCGAGCTCGTGACGGTTCTGGAAACCGGCGACCAGAGCCTGGTCGCTGTGGCGAAGTCGGTGCTGGAGGGGGCGGGGATTCCTTGCATCGCAAGGAACGAGAGGCTTCAGAACCTTTTTGGTTGGGGAGCCATCGGCACAGGCTTCAACGCGGCCATGGGCCCAATCCGTCTTCAGGTGCTCCAGGAGGACGAGGCGGTGGCCAAGGAGTTGCTGGCCACAAATCCAACATCCGATGATGAGAATGGTGACGCCTAACTGGGCGGGCAGCGGGGCCACTCATCGCCTTCGGCTTTTCGCTCGCCGCTGACGAGCCATCCGTTAGACGGCCGGTAGAACGATGATCGACCTGCCCTGGGTTGATGCCGTGATCCTGCTCATGGCACCGGTTGGGGCTGGTGGTCTTGATTCCAATTCTTCGTCGGCGCAGGGCGCGGCGGAGCCCTGAAAGGGGCACGCGCTCTCGTCGCCCCGGCGAGCCAGGCTGAAGGCGCCGGCCCCACGTGACCCTAAACCGCTCCCGTCCATCCGACCTCGTGTGCGCCGCCACGGCGGGGGTTGACAGGGCGAAGGTTCTAGCCTTTCCTATGCTCTTCACGGTGCTCAGCGGCGTCGCAAGGCAGGGGAGAAGAGCGACCCAAGGAGAGGCGCGTGACATGAAGAAGAGCCGGTCGAAGAGAGCCGAGTCTCCATCTGAGCTAATAGACGCGAGAATCGAGGATCTGGGCGACTGGAGGGGCGAGATGCTCTCCCGGCTCCGCGCCTTGATCAAGGAGGCAGACCCCGAAGTGGCCGAGGAGTGGAAGTGGGAGAATCCAGTCTGGTCGCACAACGGGCTGATCTGCACCGGCGAGACGTACAAGAAAGTCGTGAAGATGACCTTCGCCAAGGGAGCCTCCCTGAAGGACCCTTCCGGCCTCTTCAATTCCAGTCTCGAAGGCAACGTCAGGCGCGCCATCGACGTCCACGAAGGGGACAAGCTGGACGAGAAGGCTCTGAAGGCTCTCATTCGGGCCGCCGTGGCCCTGAACAAGTCTTCAGCCCGCGGCTAGTCCGCAAGGTCGACCCGCCCCCTTGCACCGTCCACCGCCCTCGGTCCGACCATCTCTACCGCCGGGATCTTGACGTCGACCTGTCGGTCAAATCCATCGAGCATCCCGAGCGTTCCCGTTGGTGCCCGTCGCCCGCGTCTAACACGCGCTTGCAGCGGAGTCGCCACTGCGGTTTGCGCGGCCGCTCGCTTCAGTCGCTCGGCTCGCCGCTCGACCCGCAGCCTGTTAGGCCGACCAACACGATTTGGGACATGGAGCGCGACATGCGACTTGCAATCGTGCTCGTGGTTTTCGCGCCGAGGCGGCGCGTCATAGGATGGCCTCGTGCCATCTTGCAGCCGACAGCGCGCGTGTCATCTTGTGAGAGGACCGAGCAACGAGCGCGCCGCGGCCGAGGCCCGGCGTTAGGCGCCATATGACTCCCCCAAAGCGAATGTCCCCGGTCGAATCCACAGACTTCTCTGCACTGGATGCTTTCCTGGCCGACCGGATAGCAGAATCAAATCTCGACATAACGAGGATCAGAGACGTAAAAGACCTGGCGCTGCAGATAAAGGACAATTCCGGGAAGATCGTCGCTGGCCTGAGCGGGCACACGTGGGGCGGAACCTGCCGAATAAATCATTTGTGGGTGGATCCTGGCCACCGAAACC
>DATJYD010000858.1:0-4196 GCA_035499755.1 Fimbriimonadaceae bacterium | reverse complement strand
AGACCCGCCTAGGCTCGATAAACGAGTTGGTCACATTCGGCTCCCCTGCGTGCTTCGTATCCGTCAGCGTCCACACATCCCCCTCGCCGTTCAAAGCTCCGAAATCGCTCAGATCCAGAACCCGCCGAACCGCCGCCGTATCCTCGTTCACGGCGAAGATCGTCAGCCATTTGCCGTCCTCCGATAGCGTCGCGCTGAGGTCGGGCAGCACGTCGGCGGGCAGGGCGGATTCGATCTTCAGGGGTCGGGTGCCGGCGAGATTCGAATAGAGATACTGCGAGTAGTAGGTCGGGGTCAGGTACATCCCGCTCCGGCTCGTCTGGATGATCCCCGAGCAGAAGCTGTTGGTCAGGTTCGACCGGTTGGCGACCTCCACGAGGTCCGCGTTGCGGTGAAGGAGATTCTCGTAGCGCGAGCAGGCGAGGGCGTTTGCGAGATCCCACAGGCTGGCCCGCATCGGGCCCGCGTCGCCCGCCGTCGTGTTCCACTCGGTCACCCCAACTTTGACCGCCTTCCCGCCGGCGTTGTCGGCGATCATTTTGCGGACGTCGTCGAGTTCGGCGCGCGTCCCTGCGAGATCGTTCACCCCGTACTGGTGGGGCGAGACATAGTCGACGTAGGGCGCGGCAAGCCGGATAAGTTCGGGGCTCGGGGAGTTCGTGAAGAGCTTGAGGTCGGGATCGGCCGCCCGCATCGCCTTCGCGAACTCCGGAACCGCCTTCCAATACGCGTCGCCCCACTGCTCGTTGCCGATCTCCCAATACTTGATCCGGTACGGCTCGGGATGGCCGTTCTTTGCCCGCAGAGCTCCCATCGGGGTGTCCGCCGAGCCGTTGAAGTACTGAACCTCATCCGCGGCATCCTGGGGCGTTTTGCCCTCGTAGCGCACGCATAGGAAGGGCTCCGCGCCGACCGAGCGGATCAGTTGAACCACCTCTTCCAAGCCGGCCCCGGTGGGCTGCAGTCCTCCCCATGCCTCGAAGGGCGTCCGGTGGTCAGGGTCGCCGATCGTCTCCGTCCACTCGAAGGCTCCAAGCCCTCCTCCGTCCAGCACGCTTCCGCCGACTCGAATGATCCCCGGCTTGAGCGCGCGTAGCGCCGCCACGACGTCCTTTCGCCATCCGCCAACCGTGTCGGTCGGCATCAGGGAGGCGTTGTCGAGCCAAAACTCGCCCGGGCCGGTAAAGGTGATCGAGATGGTCGCGTTCGCATCGGCGCCGTTCGGATCGAGAGTGGCCGTCACCTTGCGCCACTCGGTGGAGACGGGCAGGGAAGCGGCGGCATACTCCGCCTCGTTATGGAAGAGCTTCACTCGAAGCGTGCCCGCCTTGACGCCTCGAACCCAGGTCGAGAAGCGGCAGGACACGCCCTTGTTGAGAGAAAGCCCGTCCTGGGCCACGCCACCCTCGCACGGAGCGCCCGGCGTGAGCACGAGGTGCTCGCTGGTTTGGCCCGAGATCTTGGTGGAGCTATCGTGGGAGACCTGCAGCCGGTCGTTTTGCCCAAAGGGATACCACGGCTTCTCCTTGAAGTCGGTCTCCTTGATGTAGACGAACTTGTAAGGCGTCAACCCTTCGAAGCTGCCGTCGTAGAGCTTCTCCGCCCACATCGAGGGCACCAGGTCGCACAAGTATTCGATGAACTGCCCGTACTGCATGGGGTTGATGCGGCCGGGGCAGACCGGTTCGCGGGTGATCTTGGCCGGGATATCGTCCGGACTCAGCGCCTGGAGGCGCGCGTCGTCGAACCAGACGGTGCCGGTGCCTTTGCCCCAGCCGAACATGAAGAGAGCGAGGTGAGCCTTGCCCGCGGAGGGCCCGATGAAATAGAGGCTCTCCTGGGTCCAGTCGGTGTCGCCGCCATGGTTGACGCCGGAAGCGAGGTTGCCGGCACCTGGTTCCTGAACCACGATCGTCCCGAACACGGGAGCCTCGTTGGTCTGGAGGTTCGCGGTTTTCACCCACGCCGAGAAGCGGTATAGCCGGCCCGGCTCGACCGTCACATCCTGGGCGATCGCGGTGTCGGTAGGATCCGTGCTCGAGAGCCGGAGGGATTGCGCACCTCCGTGCTTAACGTCCTTGTCGAAGTCGACGACCGGCTGGGCGCCGTAAGTGGCGCGTGACCAATTCGACATGCCGTCTTCGAATCCTGGGTTGGCGATTGCTGGGCTTTGGGTGACGAGTGCGAACACGAGGGCTGACAAAACCATCGTTCAGACTTTACCGGCATTGAGAGCCGGTGCTGCCAGGAGGTGCTAAGGCTAGCAGGGCGTTTCGTTGCGTTCCTGAACGAAGCGCGAGTGGAGCGGGTGCGGCAACGTAGGACCCTGATCGTGCGCGGGCGATGAAATCCGAGGTCCTTCGCCTGCAGGCTCGTTCCACTCGCCTCAGGCCTCAGGATGACGGGCTGGGCTGCACATAGATCGGGCTCGCCGCGCATGCCGGTACTTCGACTCTCGCTCCACTTGCGTCAGACCTTCACGAAGCCGCCGGTCCCCGTGGGTTCCGGCTTTTTCTTCGGCAGCACGGGGCTGGCGGAGTACAAGCCGCGACCGAAGGCGGCGGCCGGCACCGAGGCCGGCGAACGCCCCTGACACTCGGGGGCGCGTCGCCGGTCGCAGTCGCTTCGCGGCTTAATAGCGCGGAGCGCTTTGCACGGGCTGGAAGCCCGTAGTAGCCATTCCTGCCGGTAAGATGAATCGTGATGGTCAGACCTGCAGCGGCGGTGGCGATCCTCGTCTCTTCCTTTGTGATGGGACTGCCGCAGGCCCCGCACGTCGAGATCGAGAACTTGAAGGCCGGCGCAGGAGAGCGGGCTGCGGCCGATGACCGAGTCTACGTCACTTACCTTTGCGCGTTGGCCAATGGCACCGTCGTTGACTCTAACACCTCCCCGACCGCCGAGCCTTTTACGTTTAGGCTTGGCGCGGTCGAAGTCGTCGCCGGGTTCGAACAAGGGGTCACCGGAATGCGCGTCGGAGGGAAACGCAAGGTCCGGGTCCCGGCCGCCTTAGCCTACGGTTCCGTGGCAATCGGGAAGGTCCCCCCCAATTCTGATCTTACGTTCGACGTGACTCTGCTGGGAATCGTCAAACACGGTAAGGAGAAGGCTGTCCAAACGAGCGATCTTCGCCAGGGGACAGGAGCCCGAGTTGTAAAGAGGGGCGATACGGTGAGGGTCAGCTGTGTCGGTTCGTTTCTAAACGGAAAGGTATTTGAGCGCGACGCCGGCTCGCATTCGTTCGTTGTGGGCGCCGGGCGAGTCCCGCCATGCTTCGAGTCCGGCGTAATCGGGATGCGGGTCGGCGGTATCCGGAAGATCGTTGCCCCGCCGGACGCCGCTTATCGCTACTACCCGTCCAAGGTCGTGCCTCCCCTTCAGGAGGTGGTTCTCAAGATCAAGTTGATTGGGATCGCGCCGACCACGAAGAACTAGGGGTGTCGCTTGCCACCTCGGCTCCTCCGAGGTTGGCCGTTGTTTATCGTTTCCGGAGCCGGATAAATCCGGCGGTCCCAGGGCGGGACGTGGTGGTTTGTGGTCGGACGACCCGGATGGGGAAGAGCAGGCACGCTGCCGGGCGGGGGATTGAGGCTGAGGGCCGAGTGGGGGCGAAAGCGGGGAGGATTTGAGATTTGACATCTAAGATGTCAGGGCTCGGATTGGTGTTGCCCGTGATGTGGTCGGCTCGGAACCCGTGGCGGGCGGTCTTGTCGCGCCCCTTCAGGGCGCATTGGGGTGGCGGGCGTTTCCCAGGCCGTTGGCCCGGGCTGTGTTCGTTCGGCCGTTCGGGCCTGGTGCGGCTTGTGGGACGGATTTGAGATCTCAAAATGGACCGGAGCTGAGCACCGGTCGGACAGATCGGGCGTTTGTTCGACGACAATCGCCCGAGGGCCTGGTACGTGCGTGCGTGGTCGGCGATGACGTGCCGGCTCGGGCTGTGAGCGGAACGGAACCACCGATTCTCACCGATGGCGGCTGGAGCCGGGCCGGAACGGGCTTACGCGGGTGACCGCGAAGAAGGCGCGAATCCGATGGGGCCGTTTCAGGCGTCTTCGCCGCCATTGCCGGATGAATCCGACGGTCCCACCAGTCGAATGATTGCGTAAGCCACCGCACGTCGCACAGGGGCGACCTCTCGGCCTGGGCCTGATGAGCCGACAGGGATTCCGGAGCCGGACGGATTTCCGGAGCCGAAT
>DATJYD010000857.1:0-8640 GCA_035499755.1 Fimbriimonadaceae bacterium | reverse complement strand
CCTCAGCACCCGAATCCGGACGTACCTCGTCGAGACTCGCGTGGGCTTGACTTCGAGGTAGAGGACGGATTCCCTGCCAGATTCCCATCGGCCCGCCTCGGCCAAGACCGAGGGGTCGGCCTTGGTCGCAACGATGTCCGGCTTGGGAATCGGCAAAGCCGAAGGGGGGAGATGCAGGACCCTCTCGTCGAACAACCTGCCGGAGATAGCATCGAAGGCGGTCAACGTTAGCTTAAGGGCCTTCGGCGGGCCGTAGCCCTTCTTGACGAGGAGAATCCAGTATCGACCGTATGGGCCTCTCGAAGCAAGCTCGAATTCCTGGCCACCGTCAGTCAACGATGCCAGGAAACCGCGATTCTCCACCTTGATACCGTTGCCTTGCTTATCGTAAGGGCCACTTACGGCGGCATCGTCGAGTTGTGCTTGCGAGTAGATTTGATCAACAGGAATTCTCGGCCACCGAAGCCAGATCGCAGCCGCGTCTTCGCTCTCGCACCGGATCGGACCCGCGTCCGACACGCCCGGAGGAGGCTTGGCACTGGCATCTTGAACAGAGCTAATGCCGGCGAGAACGGGAACCGGCAAGGGGCGCGCGCCATCCCGCCGCGCGAGCATGAAAACGGCGGAGAAGACGACGGCCACGAGAATTGGACCGAGGACCGCCCAGCGCGGAGGTGCCTCGGTATGCGGCTCTTCCTTCGGTCGCTGGGTCATGCTACGTTCTCCATCAGCAGGCTCGTCGTCGGCTCGAAGCGAGAGGAGCTTACGCGGTATGCCGGGGATTGTAGCCGCTCAGCTTCTCACCGCTTCCGTTCTCCAGGCTTGGGCGGCCGCCTATCTTCCGGCCAGTCGAACTTGTAAGCCGTGTTGAAGTCACTCGACGTGAAGCGCTCTTGATGGCCGTCGTCGGGGACGACAGGAACGATCACGTGGCGCTTCGCGAACCAGCCCTTCCCGTCGCTTTCCTCGATCGCTATTTCCGCCGCCCGTATCTGCCCGATTCGCGAGGCGCCGACATCGCCGCCGAACCGGCCCCGACCGATGGGAAACAGGCAGACAGGGCGAGGTCCGCCCGGGAAAAACGAACTCCGGATGAGCCACGCGCGCATGTATTTCGTGGACGGGCGGAGGGCATCGACCCGCACAAAAATGGCGTGTTGCTGCGCGGCGCCGGGTCCTCCGGTCTCCTGAGCCGTGATGTGGGGATCGGCTCTGTCCGCGACGACGAGGGTGGGAAGTGGGGAAGGCAGGCCGGCGGGCGAAGGATGAAGAGTCTGGTCGTCGAGCAACTTCCCGGAGACGCCGTCGTATCGAAGCACGCGCAGGTTCAGCGCTCGCGGCACCTCGACGTAGCCGTTCTTCACGAAGATCACCCAGACTCGCCCCGTGTAGGTCGCGCCGATGTCGTACGGCCGGCCCGCCTGGTCGGTGAGCGCCGCACTGAAGCCGCTGCCATCGATCCGCAAAACAGCATCGCCTTCGGCGATGCCCGGAGACTGGCTACCCGCGGCCGGTGTCGCGGGCGTTCGGGGCCACACGAGCCAGATCGCCGCGACATCGTCGTCGAGACAGGTTACCGACGCGATGCCGGGGAGTTCCGGCGGCGGGTCCGCGCGACCGTCGCGAACGGGGGTAATGCCGGCATAGTGCGGCTCTCCAAGCGGCCCCGAGTCGCGAAGGAAGGCGACGAACTCGATCGCGGCCACGACGATGACGAGGAGAACCGGGATGAAGACCGGCCACTTGGCGGCCCAGATTGAGGATCGAGTACGATCGGCGACCATCGGCTATGCTCAAATGGAGGACGGGGTGAGCTGCTTACCATTGCTCGCACATCTGTTCGCGATGTGCTCTGGATGCCCCCTATACGGCGGACGGCCGGGCCGAAGCCCGATTGCCTCCTCCGCCCGGCCCGCCTTCCATGACTTTCGGATCGACGGGAAGGACGATGCGCTTCGTGGACACCAATTTCGGACGGATGATCGTGATCTTGAAGACGAGGGGAGCGACCGCACCCGTCTTGACGGCCGCATCAGGCGCTGCCCCGGCGAGAGTCTGAGCCGCGGGCGGAGCGAAAACATCCGCACCGTCGGATGGGTTCAGGAAGGAGGTCTCCAATTTGATCTGCCGTAGCCCGAGAGTTGCGGGGGCGGGCGAGACGAGCTGCACGGAGACGCTGGGGGCGATCCCGGCGACCGGCTTGAGGGCGTCTACGTCGAGGTTGAGCATCAACGTCACGTCGTTATGGGGCTTTCGCGGCGCCCTCCTGGGAGCGTTCGCCTGGGCGTGAGCGATCAGCTTGACACCGGATGGAGTGGCGACGGTTTCATCCTTGGCCACGGAGATGTAGGGCTGTCCGAATGCGCTTTGGATCTGTACGGTCTTCAAAGCGACGGTCTCGGTGGTCGTCACTCCCTCGTAGGTCTGCATATCGAACGAGACTCGCCGGGCCATCTTGCCGTTTGGAAGGTTGAAGCTGTCGTCGAACGCGGTGTCGCCTGGCTTCGAAACGAGGCCATTCGGCAAGCGGGAAGTATCGATTGGCGTATAGGATGCTTCAAGCGGATGCAGGATCGCGCCCTGGTTCTGGCCGAGAGGCGCGTTGAGTTTCGGGGAAGCACTGATGCGGCCGCCTCGGCCCGACGCGAGCTGCACGATTCCGATCGGATTGCCTTTGAGGGCATCGTCGGGGAGCAGAAGCTTCGGAGCGGGGATGTCGGCGATCTTCCAACTCCCGATCTCCTTTCCTCCGGAAGACTCGGTGACGGTCAGAGAATCGGGCTTCTTGTCGTATCCGCGCTTGAGGTGCAGCGCGAACAGGCCGCCGTCCTTTCGCTCCAACGCAAACGAATAGTCGTTGCCGGCCGAGTCCTTGATCGAGAGCGGTATGAAGGCTCGCCCTCGACCGCCGCGGCCACCGCCTCCCCCTCCGCCGGCGCCTGCCTGACGCTGAGGGACCTCGGCCTTTAGCCAGAACACGGCGGCGTCATCGGGTTGCAGGTCGGCGGTCGCGCTGGCGCCGTCTTTAGAGAACGAAGCTTGCGTCCCCGATACGGTCCCCGGCTGCACGAAGTCGATCTTGATCGGGGGCGGAGGGGTTCTCGGAGCGCTTTCCGTCGTTGGTTTCGGCGGCGCAGGCTTTGTGAACCAGGTGAAGTAGACCGGGATTCCGATCCCCACGAGAACGGCCAGGATGACCAGCACGAGGAAGCTGGTTCGGCCTGAATGGGAGTTCGCAGCCATATCGTCTCCATCATATCAAACCCGGGACGTTCGCGTGGCGACCATTCACCTCATCTCCAAGTGGGGGGCGGGGGCCCCGGGGTCTGAGCGTTTTGGTTGAAAGAGCCCCGCGCGTCTCGGGACCCCAGGGCATGGCTTGGCGGCGACTTCCAGCTTGTGCTCTCTTACACGACAGACTAACGTGGATCATTGGTGAGCTTCGCAGGGCAAGCCCTGCCGCTACGGTCGGGTCTCAGATTGGAACATGAGACTGGCGCAGGGCTAGCGCCGGACGGGCGTGACGGGCACGACGACCGACCAGTCGTCCAGGGCCAAGTCACGATAGACGGTCGCCCGGACGACGAGATCGCCGGGTCCGGGCTTGGCTTCCATGGAGGCCGGCGCGGGAGCGAGAACATTGCCGTCGGTATCGATGCTTCGGCTGCACGACAGCCACTCCAAGCCAAGCGCTTCTTTGGTCGGCGATGTCGGAATCAGGACGGCCGGCTTGACCCCGATGAGCTTTTCCAAGTCGGTCGGACGGTAGCATTCCCGAATCCCGCAGAAGAGCCGGCCGCGATTCACGCCGTTGCTGCGGGCCACCGTTGGCTGGAAGTATTGAAGCTGGAAGAGGACCCCGAGGGGTCCGGCGACCGTTTCCGGCTGGGGAAACCTCCTCGGCGTTCGGGCTGACGCAGCGGTTAGTTGGGCAGACCGGAAATCCACCGTTCCCGTCGCCGTCTCCTCGTAGCCTTCATAAACCCGGAGCCTTGCCGCATCGGCCATCTGCCCTCCCTGGACTTGGAGGTAGCCGGCGAAGCGCCCGTTCTTGGCGAGCGGTATCTGGACGGCAACGTCGGACGGGAAATAGGTCGTCTGAAGAACCTCAACGACCGCGAACTGCGCTCTCGGGTTCTTCCGCGCGAGGTCGACGTGGAAGTCGCCCTCACCTCGAACCGTCACGACGGCGGCAGAGCTCGGTTTCGGTTTCGGAAGAAGCCGGGGCGAGGGATCCGGAAGCGACTCGACGGGGACCTTGAGGTTAACGGGCAGCCGCCCCGTCCAGCCGGTGAGATGCAGAGTGAGGCGGGTTGGCCGGACCGGATATCCGCGGAGAATCGAGATGGCTTCGTAGCGGTTGGTGAGCATCATCTCCCGGGCTGCCACGGGAGCATCGTGTTCATCGGTGATGAAGAAGCTCGTTGGGCGCCGCAGGTCCCTTTGCGGCAGCCTGACCCAGATGATCGCGGCGTCGAGGGAGCCCGGCCGAACTGAGATCGTCTGAGGTTCGGCGGAGCGTGGAGAGCTGGCGCTTCCTTCCACGCCGGGATCGACGTTGTCGATGGTAGGCAAGTCTGAACCGCCGCCAGTCATCGAGCCCAGGTACTTCGCCGCCTGAAAGACCGCGAAGGCTGCCGCGACGACGATGGGGCCCAGGATGGCCCAACGGGGGTTTTGCCGGCTGTCCGGGCTCTCGTACTGCATGGCGGCGAGGCTCCGTCGTCCCAAACCTGGTCGTCGGCAGGCGTGGATGACAAGTCATTATAACTACCCGTGGAGCTTGCCGGCCGCGAGCTGCGGGAACGCGCACGTCGCGATCACTCCGTTCCCGGCTCTTCGGTTGGGAGGTTGTTGCGTGGAGTCCCTCTGAGAACGCCGAAGCCGGTGCCGGCGACTTTCAGTCGCCGCTCAATCCGAAGGTCAAGTCCTCGGGCTCCGCCCGAGCGGGGGCTGAAAGCCCCCGGCCCGGGGCTGACTCCACGCAGCAGTCACTTGACCTCAGGCGACGAACCGGGCCATCGCCTGCGGTACGGTCGTGTCGAAGCCGACCACGTCGAGCATTCCGCCATCCTTCGGGTCAGCGATGCTGAACCCGTTGGAGACCATGCCGACGACGATCAGCTTCGCCGGGATGCCGGTGCGCTCGCGGTACTGGCGAAGCGCCTGGGCCGGATGGATGGCGCCAAACCACGTCTCGTTGTCCGTGTAGACCACGAACGCGTCGACGTCGAGCTTGTGCTCCATCGCATACAGCATCGGCAGCGCGCAGTCCGTCCGACCGAAGTTCTGGTCCCTCGTGTGGCGCAGCGCGTCGTCCAGCCTCATCCGCCTGCTCAGCGGGAGCGGCTTGAACGCGCACGCGAACGCCATCGGGAAGACCGTCTTCTCCGATGCGACCGTGACCATCGCCATCGCGGTCGCGGCCTCGCACGCGGTAAGCGGCGAGCCGCCCACTCCGGCCACGCCCATCGAACCGGACACGTCCACGCCGAGCAGGTACCGCTTACCGGTCGTCTCGGCGTTCTCGAACGCCGTGTAGAACGCGGCGTCGAGGGCGTCGACGATGGCGGGAACCGGCGACCACATCCCAGCGCCCTTCAACCCGTGCCCGGAGGCGTAGGTCTTCTGGGCGATCAGCAGGGCCATCGGGTGGACCCGGGCCTTCCGCAGCCTATCGGCATCGGCGAGCCTGAACTCCACCTTCCGGGCCGACTCGCTCCCCGGCTTGACGAGACCGATGCGGGTCATCGTGGCCAGATTGCGGATCATCGCGGTCATCGGCATGTCCTCGAGCAGGGCCTCCCAGACCTGCGGCTCCTTGAGCAACTCGGTCGGGATCGCCTCGCGCGGGACCCGGTTGTCGCGGATGATCGCGGCCGCCGCCTTCGCGTCGGCCGTTTTCAGCCGATCTACCGCGTCGATGAGGCCGAACGTGGTTGGGGCAGCTCGCCCCAGATTCTCGACCGGGACGGTCGAGGAAACCACGTCCGGGACGGACGTGCCACAGCTCACGACCCAGTTGTAGAGCGCCTTGTGCTCGTCGCTCGCCGGGACGGGGTGGGCGAGACGCAGCATGTCGCGGTGGCTCCAGCCTCCCCGCTGCATGTACTTCACGAGCTGATACTGAAGCTCGGCGACCGGCTTCTCGTTGTACCAGCGCCCCACCGCCCGGCGAAGACCCCTACCCCATCCGCGGAGCCCGTCGATCGCGGCCGCGAACTGGAACAGGTGCGTTCCGGTCCGGCAGACGGCGGAGAGGGCCGCCAAGGCAGCCGCGCGCGTCCCGTCGTCTCCGTAGGAGGCGGCGAGGGCAAGCGCGAAGATGGCCGGATCGTTCTTCGGAGCCATCCCTTTTTGGCTGACTTCCACGATCCGGGAGACCACGCGCTTGCCGTCGATGAGCAGGCACGCGATCACGTTCTTGGCGTTGTCCACGGTGAGCTTGCGCTCGCTGATGTAGTAGGTTCCGTCCTCGCTTCCGAGGATCAAGAACCGGTCGAGCTGGGTCCAGGCGTCGACGGCCCAGGCGTAGCCGCCGGCTGAGTTGCGGACCTGGTCCGAACCCGGGATCGGCTGCGACTGATGGGTCGACTTCTTGTTGAACAGCTTGGCGTACTTCACGTTCTTTCACCTCTCGGGTGTGGGTCGCGGCCCGGTTTCCTGATGGAGGTGATGGAGGTGATGGAAGTGATAGAGGTGAGCGATACCATTCACCTCAATCGCGCCATCGCATCCATCAGGACGGGCGGTTGTCGAGCGCAGGGAGGGTGCTCTCGTTTTGAGGGGAAAGCGCCCGCCCTGTCTTGAAGGGCGGGCTTGTGAAGCTTCTTGCTTGTTAGGCCGGCCCTTCGAAGGCTGTCACGGCAGCGGGATCGGAGACGCACGCGCGCAGGCGCGGGAGACTCATTTCCCGCGATCGCTCTTGTTTGCGTATGTTCGTCATTCCAGTTCTTCTCCGTTGCTTCAGGTCGGTTCGATCTAACCGATCTGTATGATCTGACCGATCGGCCCATTCGTCGTTTCGCCAAAAATCGCGGGCAAGGCTTGGACAGGGCAGATGCTCTACCTCTGAGCTACGGACTTGCGTCCGGCGGGACTCGAACCCGCGACCCTCCGCTTGACAGGCGATAACCCTGTTCCTCCGGCCCGCGAAGCGAAACGTATCTTTTGCCGCGGGCAAGTTTGTGCGCCTGGGGTAAGCCATTGCTCTGCCAAACTGAGCTACGCCTCCTCTTGCGATTCGGCGGCCGGATTCGAACCGGCGACCCATGGCGCCCGATAACCCAAGCACTTCGGCCCGCAGCCCGCGCATCGAGGCAATACCTCGATGCCTGTACACCTCAATCGCGGGCAAGTGAATGCTCCTGGGCGTGATCGGTGAAAACGATAACCCAAGTGCTCCGGCCCGCGAAGCTGGGAATCTCGATGGCGATCGCCTCGATACCCCAACACCGTTCGGCGGAAGCACGGGCATGTGGGCGTTTTGGGACCCGGAAGCCTCTCAGCCTCCGCCCGGGTTCGACCCCGGGTTTACCGATAACCCAAAACTATCGGCCCGTGCAAAATCTCCGTTTCCCATGCCGATCAGATCGGCCAGGGAGGACGATTATTATCCTCACACCTTCGATTCGTTTGTCAATGGACGCAGGGACTTTCAGAGAGTTTTAACATCTGCGTCAAACGCCTAACAGTCTTAAGGCGCGGAGCGGTCTGTGCGCGCCTGCCTGGGGCATCCATCGCGTCTCTACGTTTATGAGCGAGGGAACCGGCTTTAGGTAGCCTGACTCACTTGGCGCGGCGCTTCCTCCGTCAGCGTCTTAAGCGCTTTCCGAGCGCAGACCCGGACGGACGGCGGCTCATTCTCCATTGCGTGCTCGATCATCTCCAGCACCCGCGGCCGGATTTCCTCGTCGCGGCGGGCGAAGGCGGCGAGGCAGTTCAGCGCCCACGCTCGGACGAACGCGTTTTTGAAAGAAGCCTGCTCGAAGGCGTAGTCGCGTACTTCCCGGTACTCCTCCGGCGGCCATGCCACCCGCGGGAACATGCGGCAGAGATGCATGCGAACGCTCCACGTCTCGTCCGCCATCAGACCGAGCAACTCGCCCCGCTCCAGAACAGACGGATCTTCTCTCGACGCCCGCTCCAGGTCGCGGGCCCTTAACTCGAACTCCTCCACCCCTCCATTCTAGAGGACCAGACCCCCAGACTCCAAACGGCTCCTCCGGAGTGCTATGCTTCGGCCGGTGATTTTCCACCTTGCTTTGGAGAGCAACGATTGGACTTGGCGCGACTTCCTTCGCAATTGGGGCTCCTCCCTTCGCTCCCGCGTCCGAACTCTGCCGGTCCACCAACTCGCAAACTTGAGCGAGCTGCCGGTCGGGGTTTACATTTTTACCGACCACGAAATCCAGACTCCGTCGCAGCGTTCGCTTCTCGCCCAGGTATGGCGGCAACTCGAGGACGACGGGAGATCGCGTTTGCTGAACCATCCCCTCGGGGTCAGCGGCCGCTTTGAGCTTCTCCAGGAGCTCTATCGGCTCGGGATCAACGAGTACCGGGCGTTTCGGATCGATGAGATTCCCCGCGATCTGCGGTTTCCTGCCTTCATCCGGTATGACAACGACCACAGGGGCAGCC
>DATJYD010000856.1:0-8368 GCA_035499755.1 Fimbriimonadaceae bacterium | reverse complement strand
ACGCCCTCAGCTTCGTCGACCTGGCCGGCCAAGATTCGGGGCTGCTGGTTCTTCATCCGGGCACGCAGTATTTCCGCTTCGAGCCCGACGGTTCCCTGTCCAACCTGGTCATGCGCGAGTGGGAATCCTACTACTCCGGCGAGTGGGGTTGGCCGCGCTACACGGAGTATCGGCACGCTCTGGAGCCGCACGGGCCTCACTTCTCGGATGCCGACCGCCTCAGGGAAGCTACCGACTTCAACCAAAAGCTGATCGTCCTCATGGGAACGCCGCATCGAGGCGGCTTGCCGATATCCAAGAGCTTCGTTCAGGTCAGCCCGGCCGGGGTGCAATTGTCAGAATTTCGGCGGCGAGCCTCCGGCGGCCTCGAGCTCAGGGCGGTTGAAGTCGACGGATCCCACGAACAGGGCCGCGTCAGCTTTGCTTTGCCGGTCAGGAGCGGGAAGGAGACGACGATCCTCGGCTCCGCGATCGGCCCGGCGACGGTTCACGGTGGCGGCCTGAGCTTCGGAATCGGCCCTTGGAAGTTCGAGACTTTCAGCCTGCGGTGAAGCGCCGGGCCGGCCAGTCCGCCTAGTACAATCACTCCTATGCCCCGAGTCGGTGTCGTCGCCATCCAGGGCGACTTTGAGAAGCACATTGAGGCAATCGAGCGCGTGGGCGGCGACGCGGCCGAGGTGCGTTCCTCGGAGGCTCTGGAGGATGTCGATCGCGTCATCATTCCCGGCGGCGAGAGCACGACGGTCGGCATGCTCATGGAGCGCTTCGGTCTCGGGCAGGCGATTCGCGAGCGGGCGGCGGCGGGAATGCCGGTCTGGGGGACATGCATGGGCATGATCCTCATGGCGCACGAAGTCGACGAGAGACGCCAATATGTGCTCGATCTGCTCGACGTATCGGTCAAGCGGAACGCCTTCGGAGCGCAGGTACACAGCTTTGAGGACGAAGTCGAAGTTGCCGGCCTCGACGAACCGGTCATGGGAGTCTTTATCCGGGCGCCGATCATTTCCCGGCTTGGCGCCGGCGTCGAAGTGCTGGCCCGCTACGATGGGAAGATCGTCGCGGTGCGACAGGGCAACCGGATCGGCACCTCATTCCATCCCGAGCTAACCGACGATGCCCGGATGCACGCGTGGTTCTTGGGGCTGCGCTGAGGCGTTTTGCCCGCGGGTATTGGGGGTGGGCGTTTAGTCAGGCGCCGAGCAAGACTGGCACCGACGGCCCATACTCCGTGGCCCGATACGTTCAGCTAATCCATCTGTGCCTTCCCAGGTAAATTCAGCCTGTGGTCGAAGCCATCGGCGTACCGTTCGATCTCTGTGGAAAGCGTCTCGGGAGCCGGCTTGGTCCGGCCGCGCTAAGACTTGCCGGCCTCGAAAGCGCCTTCGACGAACTTCACGTCGACTTCTGCTGGGGCGGAGATCTCGAGAGCCGGAACGAGGACAGGCTGGGGGAGGCGCTTGCGGCGAGAGAATTGGCGGCCCTTGTCGATAGCATCGCCGAGCTCCGCAGCCGTACGGAGAGTACGCTCAAGGCAGGGCGGACGCCTCTCGTCATCGGAGGGGACCATGCCATCGCGATGGGCTCGGTCGCGGCGGGTCTCAACCACTTCGGCGACAGGATGGCGCTTCTTTGGATCGACGCCCATGCCGACGTGAACACGCCGGGAACGTCGACAACCGGAAACGTCCACGGCATGCCGGTGGCGGCGCTGATGGGAATGCCCAGCGGAGTCGACGACGAACGCGATCCCCTCTGGAGACGCCTGCTCGACATTCTCGGCCCCACGCGTCTTCGGATGGATCACATGGCTTGGTGCGGGCTTCGCGACGTCGATCCGCCCGAGCGGGCCCTAATCCGATGCAGCCCTGGCTGCATGGCCGCGACGATGTCCGATATCGACCGCTATGGACTCACCTGGGAGCTGCGCCGATTCGATGTCTGGATGAAGACTCAGCGTGCAACCCATTTGTGGATTTCCTTCGACGTCGACGCCCTCGATCCGATCCTCGCGCCGGGGACGGGAACGACGGTGACGGGCGGCTTTTCGTACCGCGAGGCCCATCTGATCGCGGAGATCTTGTACGAGATGCTGAACGCGGAGGACTGCCCCTACCGGCTCGCCGGCCTCGACGTCGTCGAAGTCAACCCGCTGGTCGACCAGAATAATGAGACGGCGAAGATGGCCGTCCAATGGATCGGATCGCTGTTCGGCAAGACGATCCTGGGGACAAGGTGATGGAGGTGATCGAATTGATGGAAATGATGGAGGTGAATCCCCAGGGCGTTCAGCCATCGGCCCCTCACCTCCATCACCTCCATCACCTCCATCAGGAAGGCGACACGCGGTGACCGGTAAGCGGGTCCTCCTCGAGGAAGCGGCAGCGATCCGGACGCTGGCGGAGGATCTTGGGCGCTTCGACGAAGCGGTCGAAGCGATCTTCGAGTGCGGCGGACGGGTCATCACTTGCGGAGTCGGCAAGTCGGGTCACATCGCTCGGAAGACGGCGGGCACTCTGAGCAGCACGGGAACACCTTCCCTCTTTCTCCATGCCGCGGAGGCGGTGCACGGCGACCTCGGCATGGTCACCGATCGGGACATCGTCCTGATGTACAGCCATAGCGGCGAGACGGACGAGCTCGTGCGGCTCTTCCCTTCCATTCGGGCCTTGGGCGCGAGGACGATTCTCATCACCGGCCGCCCCGACAGCAGCGCGGGACGGCTCGCCGACCTCGTTCTCGATACGAAGGTGACCGATGAAGCCTGCCCGAACAATCTCGCTCCGACCACGAGCACGACGGTGATGCTCGCCCTCAGCGACGCGCTCGCGGTCGCCGTGATGGAAAAGCGGAAGTTCGGCAAGGAGGATTTCGCCAAATTCCATCCGAGCGGGACCCTAGGCAAGCGCCTGCTCCTCAAAGTCACGGATGTGATGCGGCCCTTGGACGAGATCGCGGTCGTCGATCGCGACGATCCCGTTCTCGAAGTGAGCCGGGCGATCACCCAGGCGGGAGTCGGGGCGGCTTGCGTCGTCGAGAACGGGCATCTCGCCGGTTTCATCAGCGACGGCGATTTGCGCCGTCATCTATCCCACGGCGGCGATGTCGCGGCCCGAGCCGAGGATCTCATGACGACCGGCGTCGCGACCATCGAGCCCGACATGCTCGCCATCGACGCGTTCGAGGTCTTTCAGAACATGCCGAAACGGCCGAATCAACGAACCGCCGGCATCGGGGAAATGCCGGTCCTGCGCGACGGCCTCCTGATCGGGTTGCTGATGCTCAAAGATCTCGTGCGGTCCGGGATTCTCTGAGCTGGTTCTCGTGGGAAGGCGTTGGGGCGTTTTGGGGCTTGGATTTGGCATCGAGGTTCAGATCGGAGAGGACTGCCTCAAGCCCCGATACCGCTCACCTACGTGAGGACTAACCACCGAATACACCGAAATCCACCGCTCCGGATCTGTTGCAGGCGACGGCGGGCACCTTGGAGGGAGGAAGGGGGTAGGGGCATGGAGGTTCAGGGGCGCCGCCCATGTCTTCTCTCCCGGCCAAGAGGAAGGGGAGGGGGCGGCTATTCTAAGAACTAGCCGCTCCCGCCGTCATCGCGGCCGTCGTCCCCGTCACGTCGACGCAACATCTGCCGGTAGTTCTCGGCGATCGAGAGGGTTCGTTTGATGTCCACGTCGTCGAGATCCGGATAGCGGTCACGGGCTCGGGAGATCGAGGCGTCGAGGAGGTGCTCCGCCTTCCGGAAGTCACGCTCCTCGCAGGCGGCGGCCATATCGCGGATCGATTGGGCGAGGACGGCGACCGTGTAGTTCTTGGCCACCTCCTCATCGTCCAGCATGTCGCGGCTTCCCTCGCCGATCTTCAAATAGGTTTCCTGAGACTTCACCACGTCCTTGCCACGATCCAGATCGTGGTAGCTCAGCCGCACCTTGACGGGCAGCCGTGAGACGTCCTCCCCGGAGTCGTCGGCCCGGAATCGCAGGAGCACGACTTCGGTGACCCCGCTGTTCATGTTGTCGAGCTTGATCGTCACCTTGTGATCGCCGCAGTGCGGATCGTAGCCGTAGACCTTGTCCAAATGGAGGCCGGGAGCGAACTCGATCGTCAGGTTCGGCTCGGCCGCGACCGGGGAAACGAGGCTCTGAAGCTCCTTGACGAAGACCTTGTTGACGTCCTCGTCGTCGGCAACGAAATGATAGAGTCCTCGCCCGCTCTTGGCAAGCTCACGCAGCAGGTCCTTGTTCAGGTCCATTCCAACCCCGATCGTCGAAAGATCGACGCCCTCGTCGTTGTAATAGTGAGAGGATGCCTCGATCTCCGCGGGATCGGTCACGCCTCGATTCGCGATCCCGTCGGTCAGAAGGATGACGCGGTTCGTGGCGCCTTCCCGGAAGTGCTTCATCGCCTCCTTATAGCCGAGCATCAAGCCGCCGTTGAGATTGGTTGAGCCTCCCGGCTGAATCCCGTGGATCAGGTGATTGACCTCTTCCTTGTCGGAAAGATCGGTGGACGGGAGGAGCACCTCCGCTTGGTCGTCGAAGATGACGATCGACAGATAATCGGTGGAACGCAACTGAGACACCAGGGTGATGAGGGCCTGTTTGACTCGGGTGAGCTTGTTGTAGTCGGCCATCGAGCCGCTCTTGTCGACGACGATCGAGAGGTTGACCGGCTTCAGATGGGATCGATCGTGCTCGTGAGCGGTGCTGAACCCGACCTGGAGCACGGCGCCGCGGCCGTCGGAGGCGGTGTCGTTGCCCCACCGGACGTCCATGGCTACCGCCTCGTTGGAGGTCGGAAAGGCGATCTGATGCCGGTAGTAGTTGACGAATTCCTCGACCGCGACCTCGCGCGACGTGGGAAACACTCCATTCTCGCTCAGGTAGCGCGTCCGGGTGGCGGCGCCTGAGGATACGCCCTCCTGGGCATTCGCGGCGACCGGCAATGCAAGGAGACAGACCACGAACAAGACGAAACGACGACACAGCGACATAGCAGCCCTCCGGCCAGGCTCGGCCCAACCATCGAAGAGAGGGACGCGCGAGCGGGCTCGCGGTTACTTGTTCTGGTGAGAAGGCTCGCAACCGGAGATGAAACGGCGTTCGGCGTTCGGCGTTTGGGCGGCGAGCTCTCAGGACCGGTCTCCCGAATGAGGGATCACTGTCCTGAGCCGGCGCGCTCATTTCGCACCATCTCGAAGTCTGGGGCGGGGCCCCGGGGTCTGAGCTTTGAGGATGGACCAGCCCCGCGCGCCTTGGGACCCCAGGGCATGGCTTGGCGAGAGGGCTCGACCGTTATCCCAGTCGGACTGCGATCCACGCGCCTGAGGCCGCCGCTCCGTTCGACAGCGGTCTTACCCCGCGACGGTCACAGGCGAAGCTGCGCAGGCCGTTCTTCGTGCGCACGTTCAGCAGCTTGGCCTCAACCGGGCGTGGCTCGGCGGGACGGCTCAGCCGGACCTCGCCACGCGTGTTGAACTCGATGCCGAAGAGGCCGTGGATCACGGTTTCGGCAAACGCCGCCCCGCTCGTTTCGTTATAGTCGGCGCCGCGCAGAGAGATCCGGGGAATCCAGCGATTCGTGCCGGGGACCTGGAGCAGTTCGAAAGCCTGCGGAAACGGGCCTTGCCAGGTCGCGCCCTCGCATCGCTCGACCAGAGATTCCGCGTCCTTCGGTTGTCCGAATTCGAACATCGTCAGGGCGGCGAGGGCCGGCCATGCGCAATAAGAGCCCTTCGGCCCGTGGTCGGGCCGGTCGGAGATCGGGGCGGCTTCGTCGGAAAGGGACATTGCGCGGATCCAGCCGTCGGCAAGAAGCTCACGGTCGACGAAGCCGGTCATTTCCCGCTTCATCTGCGGGCTGAGGTCGTCGGTCATCGAGAGGCCGATCGTGAGATAGTCGTAAACGTGGCGGCAGACGACTTCCTTCCCGTCCCGATGTTTTGTTCTCCAGACGCCGTCTCCCGGAACGTACTGGCCCAGCACGGCTTTGGCCAATCGGCTCGCGTCGGAGCGAAGGCTGGCGGCTTGCTCGGGCGGGCAGAGAAGGGCGGCTTTGCGCATTATCCCGACATGAGCGGCATTCAGGGATGGGATCATGTTGACGTAGGCCGGGCCGCACTCGAGGATGTTGTCGTTGTCGCCGAAGTCGGCGAGCGTCTCGCCCGGCCGAACCCGCTTTTTCCATGCCTCCGCCCAGTCGACAAAGCGCGGGCGGATCTCATTCATAAAGGCGCTGTCGCCGGTCGTCGTGCCGTAGTTCCAGAAGGCGGTGAAGACCGAGAAGTCGTTCGGCGCATACCAGGGGCCGACACCCTCGCCGGTCAGGTAGTCGATCGCGTAGTGCCGGTGGATATCGACGCTCAGCCACGAGTCGAGGTTGCGCCGGAAGCTCGCTGGGTCGAGCAGCGAGTAGATGGTCGAGAAGAGAGCGGTGTCCCAGAAGTACTCGAGGGTCGTTCCGTACTGCGGCCCGACGGTGACGAAGCACCGGGGCGAATGCGGAAAGGCCGTCCGCTCCATCTGAAGCATCGTCATCAGAGCGAGGTAGTAGACGCGGGCGAGCTTCTCATCCCTGGTGACGAGGGTTGGGAAGTTGCCCGAGTAGCGCCGGTTCCCCGGCGTAAACGCGTCCCGCCACCGGCTTTCCCAATCTCTCTTGGCCCCATCGAACTCCTTCTCGAAGCCGAGCGTCCGGCCGTCGAGCGAGCAGGCGATCTCGAAGGTCTGGGAGCGGCCGGGTGCAAGCTCGATCGTCTCGTGCCGCAAGCCGGAGATCACCGCGTCCACCCCGCTCTTCGAATCGTGGATCGTCTCCCCCTGGCCGTTCGGGCGGCGGTGGTCGAAGCCGTCACTGGGATCGACGCCGCGGTTGCTCCAATCCCATACGCCGGGACACGACCGAAAGCCGGCCGGGTTTTGCAGCTCCAGGCTCGCCGAGATGGGAGCCTGGGTCGGATTCTCGATCCGCAATCGGACCAGGACCCTCGGCGTGTGAGCTGCGAGCCGGATCTCCGAGGCCAGCTTCAGGCCCGACGCCGTGGTTCCCTCCCGCAGGGCGCCGTAGGGGAGCCATCGAAAACGGCTGGCCTGGGCGGGTTTGCCATCGACGTAGAGAACCGCAGCCTCTCCGCCCTGGGCGATGGGCGGGAACTCGCAGTAATGAAAGCCGGTGAGATTCTCGGTGCAGCCCAGCGTGCCGAGGGTGCTTGTGACGGATGGTGGATTGACGATCTCGTCGCCGCTTAACCACCTTCCCGCCAGAGAGTCTACGGAAGGGACTTGAGCCACGGCATTCATAGCGACGAAGGCGATACTCACGGCGGTCGCGAGCCGGATTCCAGAGTCCATCACCTTCCTATTCTGCCTCAAGATGCCGCTTTGGGCGTGGACGTGAGCCCTCAGGTCAGAATGATCTCGATGAGCAGGATCGCGGCCCAGCTTTACACTTTGCGAGACTACACGACCTCCGCGGCCGGCTTCCGCACGACACTGCGGAGAATCGCGGAGATGGGGTATCGCTACGCCCAGCTTTCGGCGGTCGGCTGCATGGACGGCGCCTCACCCGAGGTCGACGCCAAAGCGGCAAAGGAGCTGTTGGACGACGCGGGCATCCAGGCGGCGCTGACTCACCGCCCATGGGATGAGATTCGGAACCGGACCGACGAGTGCATCGCGTTTCACAAGGCTCTGGGCGCGGAACTGGTCGGAATCGGTTCGATGCCGGGCGAGTATCGAAAGGACGGGGCCGACGGATTCCGGCGCTTTGCCGACGATGCGGCAGAACCGATCGCGCGCCTGAAGGCGGCAGGCCTCCTCTTCGCCTATCACAACCATTCGTTCGAGTTCGAGCGATTCCCGCCGCACGGGCAAACCGGATTCGAGATCATGATCGAACGCGGCCCATCGGATATGAAAGCGATCCTCGACACCTATTGGGTGGTCCACGCCGGAGTCGACCTCGGCGATCTCGTCAGCCGGCTTCACGGCCGGATCCCGATGATCCACGTCAAGGACAAGGCGGTCGTCGAAGGTGAAGTGCGGATGGCGCCGGTCGGCGAAGGGAATTTGAACTGGGACGCCATTCTGCCTGCCTGCGCCATCGCAGGAACCGGGCTCTACGCGGTCGAGCAGGACGACTGCTATGGCCGCGATCCCTTCGAGTGCTTAGCGAGCAGCTACCGCTTTCTGGAAGCGAAGCTGCCCAAGACTCAATAGAGGTAGTGGTAGTCGGGGGCTCCCGAGAGCGAGCAGACGGGATCGGTGCCGACGGGGTTGATCTCGTAGGTGCCGCCGGCCGGGCATGTCGGGCCGGTCACCGGACCCCGGATATAGACGCTGGCGATATCGCTCATCTGGAC
>DATJYD010000855.1:0-4405 GCA_035499755.1 Fimbriimonadaceae bacterium | reverse complement strand
ACCTGCCCGCGACCGCCGACGTCTTTGCCCTCACCCAGGAGCACCGGGCTCTCACGGAAGGCCTGGAGGGCGTCATGGCAAGCTGGACAGAGCAATCGCTGCGCCTCGAAGAGCTCCGAGCGATGCAGGGCTAAGCCGAGCTAGGTCCGTCCGGTCGCCTCGAGTTTTCTTCCTCCCAAAGTGGGTCCCTATATAAGGAGGAAGAAAAACCGCCCTTGGCGGGGTCCAAGACATCGCCCCCGACTCGCGGCTGGTCTCGATCCAGCTTCTCGCGAACATGGAGCTGCCGGACTTCTTCGAGCGTGCCGAGATGGGATGGGGTCCGGCGCCGGGCGGCCGATTCTCGCTGTCCCTGGCTGATCAGGGCGACCGCCGAAAGGTGAGGGCGGAGTTGGCGATCGACGCGATCGGCACCTTCTGGCTCGCGCTTCGCGACAGCGACGGCATCTTTCTCAAGACGAACTTCAGAGGCGATCCCGCGTGGTGTGTCGCCCAAGCGGAGACCGTCATTGGCGAGGCGTTCGAGGGGGCGATGCGACTGGCCTCGCGCGACGCGGCCTGGCGCTTCCTGCCCATAACGGACAAGCAGTTGGGATTCCTGCTCGATCAGGGCTTGGACGCGACGACGGCGGAATCGTTGACGAGGGGACAGGCGACCCGGATGATCTCGCTCCTTCTCGCGGCTCGGTAAAATGGGCGCCGGTCGCGGAGGAAAGGCCAATTCGCCGGTGCATCCCGGCCACCCTCCAACGTCCATTCCCCGGGGCGCATTCCGCGTCCGCCCAGCCACTTACCGGATTCATGAGAGAGCATTCGATTCTTCGTTTTCGTCCCCAGCCCTTCTTTGCCGCGGATGACGCTTCCTTCCCCGCCGTTCATCCGGGCGGCGGCGATCTGATCCAGGTCGCGATCGTTGGCTGCGGGGGCCGGGGCGGCGGCGCGGCGATCAACGCGCTTTCCACGCCGAGCGGTCCCGTGAAGGTCGTGGCGCTCGCGGACAGCTTTTCCGACCGGCTCGAAGAAACCTACAAGAACCTGGTCGAGAGCGGGGTCGAGGGGGTCGATACTCCGGAAGAGCGCCGCTTCGCCGGCTTCGACGCCTACAAGCAAGCGATGGATTGCCTGCGGCCCGGCGATATCGTCGCCCTCACCACTCCGCCCGCCTTCCGCTGGGTGCACTTCAAGTATGCGGTCTCGAAAGGGCTGAACGTGTTTATGGAGAAGCCGACGACGGTCGATGGGCCGACGAGCAAGCGGATGCTCGAAACCGCCGAAGAATCGGTCACCAAGAACCTGAAAGTGGGAGCGGGGCTGATGTCCCGCCACGCGCGAAACATCCAGGAGCTTCGCGAGCGGGTGCTGAACGGCGAGCTCGGCGAGATCCTCTTCATGCGCGGCTACCGGATGCACGGGCCGGGCGGCTACTTCCATTCGGGGCCGAAGCCGGAGGGGATCGGTGAGCTAGAATACCAGCTCCGACGCTTCCACAGCTTTCTCTGGGCGAGCGGCGGGGCGTACAGCGACTTCTACATCCATCAGATCGACCACCTCTGCTGGATCAAGGATGCGCTGCCGGTCAGCGCCCAAGCCCTTGGCGGACGCCACTACAAGATCGGCCCGGACGGGGCGGAGTCGGTCGACCAGAATTTCGACTCCTACGCCGTCGAGTACACGTTCGACGATGGAACCAAGATGTTCTTCGACGGGCGCTCCATGCAGGGCGCCCACAACATCTATTCGAGCTACGTGCACGGGACGAAGGGGATGGGGATCGCGGCGCGTAAATACGACTGCTCCGGGCCCTCGGCGATCTTTCGGGGGCAGAAGATCGCGCCCGCGAACGCCGTTTGGCGCTCCGAGGATGAGTCGAATCCCTACCAGAACGAGTGGGACACTTTGCTGGAGGCGATCCGCGAGGACAAGCCGATGAACGAGGCGAAGGTGGGAATCGAGGCGAGCCTCGTCTGCTCGATGGGGCGGATGGCGGCTCACACGGCTCAGGAGATCACGTTCGAGCAGATGCTGAATTGCGACCACGAATTCGCACCCGGCCTCGACGAACTGACGGCGGATTCGCCGGCGCCGGTTTTGTCGGACGAGCACGGGCGCTATCCCAAGCCCGAGCCGGGAATCAAGGCGCGGGAATACTGAGGGAGAGACGAAAGAAGGAAGAGACGAGAGACCGTCGGGTGCCTTAGGTCGCGCGCTGAGTACTGAGCCTAACGCGCGCATCGGCCCCGCACCTTGGGGCTGTCCATCGAGGCGCTGTAGCCGACGAAAGCCTCGGGGCGCGTGGCTCACGTCTCCTCGGAGCAGGCGACGGTTGCGCGACCCGAGGCATGCAAAACTAACGCGCTCGTCGGCCCTTGAGGCTGTCCACCTAGGCACTGTGGCCGATGAAATGCCTCGGGGCGCGGGGCTCGCGTCTCCTCGGAGCAGGCGACGGTTGCGCGACCCGAGGCATGCAGACTGGGCTGAGTGGTGACTGCAGGCTCCCGGAGCCGGATGAATCCGGCGCTCCCATTGGCGTCTCGCCATTTTTCACGGGCGCGGTAACCGTCAGGCGGCAACTGCTCGCCCGGTTGACAGCAAAAGGCCCCGGCAGCCATTGCGGCAGCCGGGGCCTTGAAGCGCCGCTACGCGTAGACGCTGACGCGCCGCCGAGCGGTCGGGCCTTCGAACTTGACTTGGCCGTCGATCAGGGCGTAAATCGTGAAATCGTTCCCCATGCCGACGCCGACGCCGGGATGAAATTGGGTGCCGCATTGGCGGACGATGATGCTGCCGGGCTTGGCGACCTGGCCGCCGTAGAGCTTCACGCCCCGCATCTTCGGTTTCGAGTCGCGGCCGTTGCGCGATGAACCTTGTCCCTTCTTATGTGCCATTTAGCTTCCCGCCTCGATTTCGGTGATCTTCACGTGGGTGAGCGGCTGGCGATGGCCCCAGCGCTTCCGCACGTTCTTCTTCGGCTTGTAGTTGAAGGCGTTGATCTTCTTCGCCTTACCCTGCCGGACGATCTCGCCCGTCACTTTCGCGCCCTTCACGAACGGGCTGCCGACCTTGCATTTCGCGCCGTCGACGACCATCAGAACCTCGTCCAGATCGATCTTGGTCCCCGGCTCGCCGTCCAGCTTCTCGACGATAATGACGTCGTCCTTCGCAGCCTTGAACTGCTTGCCACCGGTCTTGACTATCGCGTACATAGGAAATCCTCGCTCCAACTTGGAAGCGGCTGTAAATGATGGCCGACGCGGACGGCCCATGTCAAGTATCAGGATGGCTCCGAACTTGGGAAGCGTCGCCGGCAACGGGTCACCGCGGGCCACCTACGCCGCGTGCCTGAGTTCCATCATAAGCGAGACGATCTCCGGATCGAACTTCCGGGGATCGTCCACGATCTCGCGACCGTTGTCCTTCTCGAGCGCGAGCAGAACCATGACGACGCGGCCCAGGAGGGGGATTCGCGAACCGCGCAGCCCGTGCTTGCCCCGCCCGTCGAAGCGCTCCTCGAGCGCGTGAAGGCTCGGCAGGAGCAGGCGGAATTCCTCCGCGGTTTCCATCTGCTGGAGCCGCGGCGATTTGCCTTCATGGAGCTTTATATAGGTCGGCGTGATCAGGAGCAGCGCGCGCAGGATCTCCACCTGCGACGGCGATAAATGCAGCGCGGGGGCCAGCTTGATGATCTCGTCCTCGAAGCCTTCCAGCCTGTCTTGCGCTAGCTTCCGCTCGTCGGCCGAGATCCAGCCGGGCACCTTGTCAAGCTGAAGCTGATATCCCTCCGACTGCCCTCGATATTCGCCCTGGAATGCGACGACACGGTTTCTTCCGAGCCGCTTGGCCTCGAACAGAGCGACGTCGGCGGCCTTCACGAGGCTGGGGGGATCGGTCGCGGTGTGGGGAAAGACCGCGCAGCCGATGCTGACGGTGACGTGCCGCTCGCGACCGACGCGAGTCACGTAGGGAAGTGCCTCGATCTTGTGGCGCACCCTTTCCGCGGTCGAGACTGTGTTCGCCATCGAGCTACCGGGCATCACGATCGTGAACTCTTCCCCGCCGTAGCGACCCGCTTGGTCGTAGGGTCGCAGGCAGGACTTCAAGGTGTCGGCGACCAGGCGCAGGACCTCGTCGCCCGCGTCGTGGCCCTCCTCTTCGTTGAAGGACCGGAAGTGATCGACATCGATCATCGCGACGCCGATCTCCTGGCCGGTTCGGCGAGCCTCGAGCACGCGCTGGTTCACCTTCTCGTGAAGCGTCCGGTGGTTGAGGAGACCGGTTAGCGCGTCATGAGTCGCCCAGCGCTCGAAGTTCTCGAACATCAGGGCAGAGTTGATCGCGAGGGCCAGATGCTCGGCGATCGTTTCGAATAGCTCGGCGTTCTCGTTGAAATGGGGGTCGGCATCGCGAC
>DATJYD010000854.1:0-4798 GCA_035499755.1 Fimbriimonadaceae bacterium | reverse complement strand
AACCGGGGCTGCAGACGCCGAGGATCGTGTACGGCTCTAAATCGTAGCCAATCTTCTCTTTCAGCGTCTTCCGGACGTCGATCTCCGACAGGGTGCCGAACCCATGCTCCTTCAGGACGCTCTTGACGCGCTCGACTACCTGATCGAACGGACCCTCCAACGTAGCTCGAATTCCTTCCATGTCGTTACGATACACCCGACTCGAGGACAGAGGGTTAAGGATTGACGATCAGGCTGCGCCGCTGACCATGGCGAGGTTGGCGCGTGCCGCCTCAAATCCGGGATCGAGGATCAGGGCCTGTTCGTAACCGATCTTCGCCCCTTGGTCGATGCCGAGATGGTGAAGCGCGTTCCCGAGAACGAACCAGCCCTGCGCATTGTTCGGCTGGTGGCGAAGGCCGCTCTGGTAGAGGTGAGCGGCGTCCTGATACTGCTCCAGCTTGTAGAGCAGGTCTCCGGCGTTGAAGTACGCGTTCGCGTGCTTGGGATCGCGCTGGATTGCCTCCGTGTAGCATGAAAGGGCTTTCTCGGCGTCTCCGCTGAGCTCCAGCGCGCGGCCCCAGTTGATAAGGATCTCCGGCGTGGGCTGGCAAGTCGTGGCATAGGCCGCGTACGCGGCGACGATGCTCGGGAGGTCGCCCCAAGTCTCGCAGGCCTGAGCCCAACCGACCCAGCTCTCGTAATCGTCGCGGTTCAACTCCCAGGCCTCTCGGTAGAAGTTGGCGGCTTGCTTCGGGAGCCCCAGCGTCATGCAGCAGCGCCCGCTCGACTTCAAGCAGATCTGGCTGATCTCGGGGATGTCCTTGCCTTGGAGAAAGACCTCGAGCGCCTCGGCCGGCTGCCCGGCTTTTTCGAGCGTCGCCGCCCGCGAGTAGATCGCCATCGGGTGCTCCGCGCACCGCTCGAAATCTTCGAGGGCGCTGTCGAAGCGGCCGAGGAGAGCGAGGATTTGGCCGCGCAGGATCCATCGCTTGTGCTCGAATATCCCGCGATCGCCGATGCTGTTGCCCGGCCAGGGCGCGTGGCAGCAGCGATCCGCCGCTTGAAGAGCCTTTTCGAGGTTTCCGACCTTGAAGAGGATCGAGGCTCGCTCAAATTCGACGAACAGCCCGCGATGGCCGCGTGCGGCCGCCTCGTCGCAAGCCCGCAGCGCTTCCACGAACTTCGATTGTGACGCCAGGGCATAGGCGAGAAACTGGTAGTTCAACTCCCCAAGCTCGTATCCGGGCGGCGCGAACCGGGCACACATCTTGGACGCATGCTCCGCCTCCGACCAACGCTCGGCGATCACGTAAGCGTTGGCGAGGTTAAACCAGTGAAAGGGGTCTTGGGGCTGCTCTCTTACCTCGCGCTCCAAAGCGGTGATCGTCCGTCCCACCTTGTTCTTCTTGACCATCACGCTGGGCCGGTAGCCGTGGTGGAGAATCCGGAATCCCGGCAGGTTCGCCCAGGGCAGGCCGACCTTTTCGAGCGCGGGTGTTATCTGCTCGTGGATGCGGCCGGAGAACTGGATTTCTGGATGGCGGCGGAAGAGGCGGATCGCCTGGTGGAGATACTTGGAGGTGTCGTTGTGCTCCCCCGTGAAGTTCACGATCTCGGCATTGAATCCCCCGAAGTGCGGCCGCACGATCGCCTCCTTCAAGAAGGGAAGGCTGTCCGGCGAGAGCTCCTCGTCGGCATCGATCCACAGGATCCAATCGCCGGTCGCAAGCGTGAGGGCGTGATTCCGGGCCGCCGCAAAATCGTCGATCCACTCGAATTGCCCGATCTTGGCTTTATGCTTCTTGGCGATCTCGATGGTGTCGTCGGTCGAGCCCGTGTCGACGACTACGATCTCGTGGACCGCTTTCCCGATGCTGCGGAGGCATCGATCGAGGTTGGCCGATTCGTTCTTGACGATCAGACAGGCCGTGACCTTCACTCCGGCCTTGGCTTTTCGCCCCGTGTGTTCGTAGCAGGACTTGGCCTCGCCGTCGTTCGGATTGACGGCCAGCCGCGCCGCGAAATGGGTTGCGAGAAGGTCCCGAAGATGGTCGGCGCCGGGAACCCGGTCGAGGGTCCAGACGGCTTCGACCTCCCGGCCGGTATAGCAGTAGACTTCCGCGAGCTCGGTCAAAAGGGCGCTGTCGGTCGGATTGAATTTGAGGAGGGGAATGAGAAGCTGCTCGGCTTCCCGGTGCCGCATGGCCGCCGAAAGCTTGCGAGCCTGTACGAGATCGTCGGACATCGGTGTTAGGCCGCTCGGCCCATTTCGGTCAGCTTGGCGATGTGCCTGCGAGCTCCGGCGATGCTGAACATCTCGTCGCGGAGGAGCCTCTTGATCGTGAACACGGTCTGAATGTCCTGCGGGCGATAGCGGCGCTGTCCGCCGTCCGTGCGCTCCGGGTTGAGGAAGAGGTCGAACTCACGCTCCCAGTAGCGGAGCGTGTGGACTTCTACGCCGGTGATTCCGGCGGCCACGCTGATGCTGACCACCTGTTCCGCTTTGCTTGTCCGCTTCTCTGCCGGCATTTCTTCCGTTCTTGCTCCTTCGCGAGACCGCTGTGCAGCGATCCTCCACGACTAGGTATTGGCAAGTTCCCGGTGTTTTTACAGGGCAGGAGCGCGTGGCAGAGCGTTGCATTGCATGGGGTTGCCTCGATTATTGGAAAAAGCGTCGGCAGCAAACCCTCGGAAGCCCGCTTTGGGTCGCCGATCGCAACCTGTGAGCAGGGGGTGGTAAGCCGTCTTTCCCCAAACCCTTCTAGGGCCGGTCCGCCTCGATGAGGATCCGCCGGGCGGGGGCGAGGGCGCCTTTCGATTCCGGGCAGAAAACGGCCACGGCATCGGTGGGTTGCAGCGATCGAAGGGCCGGCCAGCCGTTGATCCGCTTTAGGGCATCCTCCGACAGCTTGATCGTGCGGTAGGCGATCGTGGTGGAGACCTGAACGGGGCCGCCGTGCCGCTGGACGTCCGTGAGGAGCAGGGTGATCGTCCCGGCCGGCATGCTGGATCGGCGGATGCAGCCGTCGACGCGGAGTTCGCCGGCGGCGGGCGACTCGCTGGCCCGGGTGGGAGCGGGCAGGGGCGCCTTGATCGTCTTGGCCGCCTTGAGCGAGAAGAAGGCGTCGCGGATGCGTCCCGTCGTCGGCCCTGTTCCCGGCGCATAGATCTCGAAGTGAAGGTGGGGCGCCGTGGCATCGCCGCTCTCGCCCACGTAGCCGAGGAATTGGCCGGCGATCACGTGCTGGTTCGGGACGATGTTCGGTGCGAACATGACGTCGCGGTCGCCGGCATGATCGTGCTTGCCGAGATTGTCGTCGTTGAGGTGGGTTCCGAGGACTTCCCAGCCGTCGTCGCCATAGATCCAGAAGGTATCCGGCTTGTAGCCGAGCTTGCCGGAGATCGGAGCCACGATCGGCGTCATCTTGCCGGCGCGAATATCGATGCCGGTGTGGAGGAAGACGCCGCGCTTTTCCCCGTAGCCGTCGACCCAGCGCGTCGGGCCGAGGACCGGAAAAGTCAGCGGAATCACGACGTGCTGGGCGGGGAGAGGCTTCATGCCGTAAGGGGCGACCGGCGGGGGAGGCCCCCATTCGGGGTGGTCGGGATCCGCCCGCCCGAAGGCGAGCGAGGTGACGAGCAGCGTCGCAAGCAGGATCCTCATCGTTCAGTAGTCTTCTTCCTCACAAACGCCGATTCCTGGGCGCAGGTTGCGGACCGGGCGGTCCATCGCCATGTCGCGGAGACCGGCTGACGGAGACTTGGACGCGCGTCGGCCATGTTATTGGAGTTTCCCGAGGATTCGCGGAGGCGACGTAGGATCGTCGATGCTGATTTCCGATTGGCTAGGCAGTGCTGCCAGTGCGAAACCGGCGACCGCCATCATTGCACCTACTTGTTGAGGATCGTTTTTCTTCCCCCCTATATAGGCACCCCCTTTGGGGGGAAGAAGATCTCCCCTCGCTTGGGAGTGGTCAGGCTTCGTAGAATGAACCAATGAAGAAGCGACAACTCGGACAAGAACTCGAGGTCTCCGCGATCGGCCTCGGATGCATGGGAATGAGCTACTCGTATGGCACGCCGAAGGATCGGGACGAGATGATCGGCCTCCTGCGATCGGCAGTCGATCTTGGCGTGACGTTCTTCGACACCGCCGAGATGTACGGGCCGTTCACCAACGAGGAGCTTGTCGGCGAGGGACTGGCGCCCGTGCGCGATCAGGTCGTGATCGCCACGAAGTTCGGCTTTCGGATCGTCGACGGAAAGCAGGCGGGACTGGATAGCCGGCCAGAGCACATTCGCGAGGTCGCGGACGCGTCCCTGAAGCGGCTCAATACCGACCGCATCGATCTCTTCTATCAGCATCGCGTAGACCCGGAGATTCCGATCGAGGAGGTCGCGGGCGCCGTCAAGGAACTGATCCGCGAGGGTAAGGTGCGGCATTTCGGGCTATCCGAAGCGGGCGTGCAGACGATCCGCAAGGCCCACGAGGTACAGGCGGTTACCGCTCTCCAAAGCGAATTCTCGATCTGGTGGCGGGAGCCGGAGGAGGAGATTCTGCCGGTGCTGGAGGACCTGGGCATCGGCTTCGTCCCGTTCAGCCCCCTCGGCCGCGGCTTCCTCACCGGCAAGATCGATGCGAGCACGCCGTTCGTCGCGGGCGACTTCCGGAACTCACTGCCTCGTTTCACGAGCGAGGCCCGCGCCGCCAATCAGGCGCTCGTCGACCTCCTCGCCCGGCTGGGGGCGGAGAAGGGCGCGACTCCCGCTCAACTCGCCCTCGCCTGGATTCTCGCTCGCAAGCCGTGGATCGCGC
>DATJYD010000853.1:0-5774 GCA_035499755.1 Fimbriimonadaceae bacterium | reverse complement strand
CTTTTCGGTCGAAATCGCGGTCTTGGCCGACGGGGCTTTGGCGTGGGAGAACGACACGAGCCAACCGGCCACGTTCCGGGTCAGGAGCGCGCGGTTTCCGGTTGCCGGGCGAATCGAGACGTCGACGTTCGAGCCGACCTGGCTGAATGCGACCCGCACGATCCCGCCCTCTTCCGGAGAAATGATGTCCGGCTTGGCCGTGAGAACCGCGTCGAAGTGAAGCACGAAAGCGCCGTTCTTCCACTGGCTGGCTGGTTTCGCAAGCCCGCTGCCTGCGATCTGAATGCCCCAGTCGACGCCTATCCGCTTCGCGGCAACCGCCGTCACCCGTCCCGTCGCCGTCGCGAGAGACGACAACACGAGCATCGTCATCGCCGCTGCCAATCTTCGGAGTTCAATTTGCATCCGAGCCCTCCTTGAGCGGGAGCTTGGCTCCAACCGCCAGGGTCTGGCTGCCGCTCGACAGCCGCAACCGCACTTTGCCGTCTTCGATTTTCTGAACCGTCACGTCGCCCACCACACAGTCGCCGGCCCTGAATTGGCGAGGCTGCTCGTCGCCAATCGATATGAAGGCGATGGGTGTCGGTGCGGTCACGATGCCGCACAGGCACAAGACCGGATCGGGCGGCGGCTCTTGGGACTTCGCGGCGGGCGCCTGCGCGGGCTCGAGCGTGATCGGCTCGCTCCCTCCGTCGAGCCAGCCGTCGGCGGCATCGCCCATCAGATCCTTCCGCAGCTTCTTCGGATCCGTCGAGAGGGTCGGCGTCTTCAGTTCGATCTGAACGTTCTTCGCCAGGCAGAACGGATCGCCGTAGAGACGGTCCGGCAGGTCGGAAGCGACGAGCTTCGGCTTTTCGCCGCTGCCGGCTTCGGCCGCTGGCGGCGCCTGAGCGGCCGCGGCCGCCGCGGCATGCGACTTCATCTCGAAGCCGATGTAGCCCACTGCGCCCGCGAGCACGAGAATGAGAAGGACGACATGAGTCTTATTCCCGGTTTTCATGCCTTGCCTCCGGTCCAGGTCAGCACGCGGAAAGTGATCCTGAGCGACACCACCGAGGTGTGCTGATCGGCCGGGCTATCCCGCGTGATTTCGATCGAATCTGGCTCCAGAGGCAAGTCGGAATCGTGCAGCCGATCGACGGCGCCCAGCACCGAGGCCAGGGTTCCCTGGAGGGTCACGTGGACCGGAATCTGCTGCCAATCGGGCTCGTTCGTGTCGTGGGTGAACGCGGAGATATAGGGAACTCGATCCGGGCTCGCCTGGAACTCCTCGATCGTGCAATGGTACTTCTGGGTCGCGCTTTCCAGGTTTTGCTGGAGCTGAGCCAGGGGGTCGGTCCCGGACGGAGCGCGGACGTTGGACACCGGCTGGCCGACGGTGAGCCCGGCGAGCGCCGATTTCTGGGAGCGGATCTGGGCTTCGAGCGAAGCGACGTGGGCGCGCAACGCCCAGAGACGAAAGATTCCCGCCCCGCATAGCGCCAGGGCCACTGCGATCGAGACGCGAAGGGTCTTCTCGCTCTTGCGCACGTGACGCTGCGAAAGCACAATCGGCATCCACGTCACTGCAAATCCACCTTCTTGATGTATTCGAAGCTCACACCGTTGGAGCTGAGGAGCGTGCTGGGACGCGTGCTCGCCAAACTGGAGGCCGCGTTCGCGGAGCTTCCCGCGTGGCGGGCGAAGGCCGCCGCCGCGGCATAGTTCTGAGCGTCGGCCCGGCAATCGACCGCGATCTCCGCCCCGTGGACCTCGATCTTCGCGGACGAAAAGAGAATCTCAGAGTCGGCGGAATCGAGAACGGCATAGGTCTCTTGAAGGAGTCGCTTGAAATAGCCGGAGGTCTGGCTGTGAAGTTGGGAGGCGGCGACCGCGGGCGCGGAGGCCTTCTGCGCGGCGCTGAGCTTGGCGACCTGGGCGCTTAGCCCGGCGAGTTCCCGGGATCGCGCCGCGTTCGCCGCGGCAAGCCTTGCGCGCGCGGTCTCGCAAACCGGAACCACGACTGCGGCCACCGCGCCGCAGAGCGCGACGACGATCAGGTTTCGCGTAACCTGGGCTCGGATCCGCACCTGGTCGGCGGTCCACTCGGCCAGGATGTTCGCGCGCACGTTGATCGTGCGGCCATTACGCGCTCCGCTTAAAATGGAACTCAGCTCCATGCTGATGGCCTCCTTTGAGATCCTGACTGTGCTCGATCGCCGATAGCGCGAGTCCCACCGCGACCGCGTACGCCTCCTGGCGCCGTGAGACTTCCTGGAATCCGTCCGCGTCGACCTCCGCGAGAAGCCCCGCGAATGGCTGCGCTGCCTCAACCCGCAATCCGAGGTGGTTGCCGAGAAACTCGCCGAAGCCCTGAAGTCCGACGACGCCGCCGCAGAGAATGAGATGGTCGAGGATTCCCGCGTAGCTTCGCTCCGGATGGAGCGAGCGGAAGTAGCGGATCAGCCGCAGGAACTCGCGAACGAGCTTGTCCAGCTCCGAGGAAACGTCCGCGATGGCGATCGCGCCATCGATCTCGATCACGATCGCTCCGTCGAGGCGAAGCTGCGTCTTCGGCTGGAGAAGGTAGGTTTGGGCCTCCTCGAAGGAGATGTCTAGGTGGTGGGCGAGTCCCTGCGCGATCAAGTCGGAACCGAATTTGACGCTGCGGATGAACTGCAGCGACTGATTCTGGACCACGTACATGTGGGTGTTGCGGCCGCCGACGTCGATGATCGTCAGCGACGCGTTGCGCCAGAGCACGCTCCGCGACGAGAGGCGGCGATCGATGATCTGGAGAACCGCCTGCGCCTCCAACTCGGCGGCGATGGGGGTGAAGCCCGCGTGGAGGATCGTCTCGGCCCGGCTGTCGACCACCGCTCGGGGAACCGCGATGACCAGCGATTGGTGCATGTGGCCCGAATCGCCTTCGGGAGTCTCGGCCGGTTCGACGTACGCGTCTTCGACGGGAAAGGGCAGATGGCGTCGGACTTTGATCTTCGCCGCGCCCCTGCGCTCGTCGTGGCTCACCGCGGGAAGGCTGACCCAGCGCAAAGCCGCGATGCTGTTCGGAATCGAAAAGACCGTGGGCAGATTCCCGACCCCCGTCTTCTCCGCCCACCGGCGGATCAACTTCCCAACCAGTTTTGGATTGCAGATGACGCCGTTTTCGACCAGCCCGGGCGTGAGAGGCGCCGACCAAGTGTGGCGGATCGCGAGGCGATTGGCGTTGTTGCGGGCGACCACCAGCTTGATCGCGCTCGTGCCGATATCCAATCCCATCGACGACGAGATCGCGGTCGGGCTCCGGTCCAGCAACGAAGCCGTCAAGCCGCCTCCCGAAGCTCCGGACGCCAGTAGCTCCGGTAAAGGTCCTGCATCCGATTCGTCGGAAGAAGCTCGCGTAGAGACTCGACGACGACCGGATCGAACTGGATTCCCGCGCCTTTGCTCAGCTCGCCGAGCACCTCTTCGATCGGCATCACGCCGCGATAGGGGCGTCGCGAGCTCATCGCGTCGAATGCGTCGGCGACGCACACGATTCTTAGCGAGAGCGGCAGTTCGCCACCTCGGAGGCGGTCGGGATACCCGCTCCCATCGAGCTTCTCGTGGTGGTTTCGGATGATCATGAGCACTCCGTCGGCGAGCATCAGCGGCTTGCAGATGTCATAGCCGATCACGGGGTGCTGCTTCATGATCGCGAATTCTTCGTCGGTGAGCCGGCCCGGCTTGTTGAGGACCTGGTCGGGCACGCCGATCTTGCCGATGTCGTGGAGGATCGTGCCGATCCTCAGTTCTTCGATCGCGTCGGGGCCGAAGCCGAGGTGCTCCGCGATCATCAGAGAAACTTCGCAAACCCGCTGCGAGTGGCCCCGCGTGTACTCGTCGCGCGCTTCAAGCGCGGTGGCGAGGCTTTCGAGCGTTCGGAGGAACGTCGTCCTCTGGCGGCCCTCCATGCGGGCGTTGGAAACGGCGACTGCCATCAAGGATCCCATGCTGCAAAGAAGCTCCATTTCATCGGGGCCGAACGAGGGACCGTTCGGGTCTCCGATCACGGTGAGAGCGCCGAGCGTTTGCTCGTGGCTGCACTCGTTAGTGCCGATGAGCACACGGGAACAAAGGGGAACGCTGATCGCGGACCGGACGCCGAGCTGGATTCCGTCGCACTCGATGGGCCGGCGGTCTCGATTTCGCAAAGCGATCGGCTGGCTCGTCTTCACGACGTAGCCGGAAAGCCCGTCGCCCGCTTCGAGGCGTTCGGGCATCTCGAACTTGCCGCGTTCGCCGTAGGCGACTTCCGTTCGGATCTGCTCCGGCCGGTCTTCGTCGATGAGCATCACGTATCCGGAATCGCCGCCGACTTCCTCGACCGCCAACCTCAAGATCTGGTCGAGCATCGAATGCAGATCGCGGCTGTTCGCGAGCGCGGAAGTCGAAGCGATCATCGCGCCGAAGCGCCGGTCGTGCTCCTGAAGCTCATCTTCGCGAGCGCTCATGCCGACGACTAGGAACGAGATGACGCCGGTCGCGGCGACCGCCCCGGCCAGGACTCCGGCCTCCTTGAGGGACATCGCATGGGTCGCTTCCATCGCGACCGCCGCCGCGACAACGAGACCCGCCATCGCGATAAGGCGCAAAGCGCTGCGCCGAGTGTTCGCCTCGATGATCAGGAGGGGAATCGTCGCCAGCCACAGCCGGTCGGCATGAAAGGTGGGCGAAAGGGCGATGCCCACCCAAAAGAGGCAATCGAGACCGCGAACGAGCGACGCGATCCACGCGCCGGCTATCTCGTACGAACTGTGGCTTCGAACGGCGAATCCGCAGATTGCCCCGAGAAGAACCATCGCGCCGATGGCGATCCACTCGTGGTTTCCTGGCTTGCCAAGGAGACACAGCGCGGCAAGTCCGGATAGCATCAGCCATCGGATCTTGAGGTTCCGGATTTCAGCGAGCCGCTGTCTTTCTATCTGCCCGTTCATGCTCGGCCTAGACACGAGTCGGGCGCGCTGTCATTGAGAGAACGCCCGATTACTACATCGGCCAAACCCAGTGAACTTTGCAGGGAACAACGACGGACCCTCAATCCTCCGCCCACGCTCGAAGACTCTCGCATCCGCCCCCTCCTACCGATCTTTCTTGATGTGGCTCAGAGACGGCGACGGAGCGGAATAACCCTGCTGGAGATCCTGATCGCGGTGGTCGTGCTGTCCCTCTGCGCCTACACGATCATGGAGACGGTGCTCACCGCGAATGTCCAGTCGAGCTACGCGATGCGGAGGTCCCTCGTAGTCGCCGCTCTTCAGGATCAGATCGAGTCCGCGCGCGGCCAAGCCGCAGCCGGCACCCTCTCTTCCTCGACCCAGACGACCAGCAAGACCTATTCCGGCTTCGTTGGGCCGGTCTCGATCACAACGACCATCGCCCTGGAAGCCACATCGAGACGGCTCTTCGACGTGTCTACCACCGCAACCTGGACCGAAACTACCTCTCTCGGGACTTACACCGACACCACCAGCCTCGCGACGATCGTGCGACAATGACCCGCTCCCGCGCCTTTACGATGATCGAGCTTGTGCTCACGGTTTCCCTCACCGTGATCGTGCTCGTCGCGGTTTCGGGGACCTACGTCTTCGCTTCCGTCAGGCTTTCCGACGCTTACACGAAGTCGAGCCTCTATGACCAGATCGGAGGGATCGCCGATCGGATCCAAGCCACCGTCCGGAACGCCGACACCTGCGCGACTCGGGACGGCGGATCCACCCTCGTCTGCGGCATGCCGATCGATGGCGTCGACA
>DATJYD010000852.1:0-6294 GCA_035499755.1 Fimbriimonadaceae bacterium | reverse complement strand
TCGCCTATGCCGGCGGCGGTTACTACTGCTATGTGCCGATCCCGTATCGCAAATCCTGCAAGATCGTGCTGAGGGCCAAGAGCTTTCAGTTCTATGACCTGAACTACGCGACCTACCCGGCTGGGACCGCCGTCCGGTCCTTCGATCCTGGCGACGCCCTGCGGCACGCTCAGGAGTACGCGAAGGCGACGTCGGTGTTTGCCGCCCAGAGCTTGGATCTCACGTCTTTCAACGTTCCTGCGGGCAGCCGTCTGTCTCGCCACCCATTCGGCTCGGCGCTTGCTCCCGGTAAGAGCGTCACCCTGTTCTCCTCGAAGAAGCCCGGGCGCATCGCGGCCCTCCGCATCGGCCCCGCGGAGGCCTTTGCGGGAAACGGCCGAGATATCCTGCTTCGCATCACCTGGGATGGCGCGAAGACGCCCGCCGTTCTATGCCCCGCGGGCGACTTCTTCGGCTACGCCTGGGGCAATCCCTCGGCGAAATCCAGTCTCATCGGGAGCGCCGACGGGACCGACTACTGCTATCTGCCTATGCCCTACGCCCACTCGGCGAAGATCGAGCTGCTTTCGTTGCGTAGGAACGGATCTCCGGTGGAGCTTCACGGCGAGGTGGTTGCGAGCGACGCGGGCCGCCGTCCCAACGAAGGCGAGTTCTGCGCCGTCTGGCGACGCGAAAACCCGACGACCGAGGGCAAGCCGTTCACCTTCCTCGACATGAAGGGCAGAGGCCATATCGTTGGCCTGGCCTTGCAGGCGCAAGGAAAGGACCCCGGAAGCACGCCCTTCTTCGAAGGCGACGACATGACCTTCATCGACGGTCAAATGGCGATCCACGGCACCGGATCGGAGGACTTCTTCAATGGAGGTTGGTACGACGTGCCCGACCGGTGGGATCGGGCTTTCTCCCGCGGCCTGAGCGGATGCCTTGCCTATGAGAAACCGATGGGCCGATCCGGCGGCTTTCGGTTCTTCCTCGGCGACGCCTATTCGTTCGACAAGAGCATCGTCCAGACGATCGAGCATGCGCCGGAGCGCAATCAAGGTATCGCCGACTATAGCGGCGTGACCTACCTCTACGCGGACCGTCCGCCTGAGGCAAACCGAGTCGCGCCGGCTCCGGCCCATTTGCGGATCGACAGTCCGGCCAGGATCGTGTTCGATGCGAGTTGGTCCGTTCCCATCAGCTCATTCAGCTTCGCCGACGCCACGTTGAGCCGCTGCTCCGTGCCGGCCGGCTCGGGAACCGTCCGCTGCCTGTCGATGCGCGCGAAGGGCGGCGACTTCTTCGGGCCACCGTTTATCTCGCTCGTCTGCAATGTGCCCCCTGGTCGTTATCGCGTCAGCATCGACGCGGTAAAGGGCCCGGAGCAGGGCATCGTTCAGCTCTTCCAAGACGAGTCGCCGGTGGGTCCGCAGGCCGATCTCTATTCGGCTGCGCCGGCGGCCGCGAACGGAATCCATCTCGGGACGATCACGTCCGTCGATGGCGGCAACCGCGTGATGTTCAAAGTAATCGGCCAGAATTCGGCATCGAACGGGCTCGGTCTCCAACTCGTTCACATCGTCTTCGTGCGGCTGCCGGGCCTGGGCTGACGACGTTCAACGCTTGCAGCGCCGTGTACACTTGCGGCGACATGGTGTTACGGATATGCGCAGGTTTTTTGGCTGCAGCCGCTCTGCAGTCTTTCGTTTTCGCTCAGGTTCCGGACGATCTGGCCAATTGGAAGGACTTCAAGTCGTTCCGTGCTTCGAGCACGTCGCCGACCGGGAAGAACGACGATGCCCGCTCGATCGGCCCTGGTCAAACGATCACTCTCGCCGACGTTCACGGCAACGGAAGGTTCACGCATCTGTGGATGACGATCGCCGCCGAGTCTGGCGATGCCGCGCTCCGCGAGCTTGTTCTTCGGATGACCTGGGACGACGCAGCCACGCCGGCTGTCGAGTGCCCGGTCGGCGATTTCTTTGCCCAAGGGCCGGCGAAGTATGTGGAGTTCCGAAGCGCGCCGGTCTCGGTCGGCGGCCAGATGGCGCTCAACTGCTACTGGCCGATGCCTTTCAAGAAGCATGCGGTGATCACGATCACCAACGAAGGGTCGAAGCCGGTGGATGCCTACTACTGGAACTTCGACTACCGCCTGGACAACCATCCCCAGGGCGACCCCTTCTATTTCCACACCCAGTATCGTAACTACTTCCCCGCGCCGAAGGGCGTGCCGCTGACGATCTGCGACGTCAAGGGATCCGGGCATTTCGTAGGAACGGTCGTGTCCGTCTTGGCTAACAGCAACGGCTGGTGGGGCGAAGGCGACGACATCTGGTACGTGGACGATGCGCCGAAGCCGGTGATCGACGGCACGGGCAGCGAAGACTACTTCTGCGGGGCCTGGGATTTCGGACACACCTTCCAAACGCCCTACTTCGGAGTCACCTACTATGACAACCCTGAGAAGGGAGGCGAGAAGCGGGGCATTCAGAACACGGTCTACCGCTGGCACATCCAGGACCCGGTGGCGTTCACGAAGCACCTCGTGTTCCAGCTCGAGCACGGCCGAGGCGGATGGGACGAGGACCGCACGCCGCTGCGCAACAGCTATACGACTTTGGGTCTCTACTACGTCGACCATCCGGAGGCCGACATTCCGCCGATCAGTCCGCTGAGCCAGCGGATTCCGCAGCTTCTTCCGTTGCCCGGCGGCTAATCCGGGCTCAGGAGGAGGGTTGGAGATGATGGTGCGGGCCTTTGTCGTCTTGTTGATCACGTTCGTTTCGGGCTGCGGTCTGCGCGCGGCTCCGGTCGCTTCGACTCCTCCTGTGCCGGCGAGGGCCGCTCTGTCCGGATTTGCGGCCAAGATCGTGGAAGGGGCAAAACTCCAACTCGTCCATCCCGCGGACTACACCGGCGAGTACTTCTCGATCCCGTATCCGAACGGCGATGTGCCAGCCGATAAAGGGGCTTGCGTCGATGTCGTAATCCGGGCCCTCCGGCATGCCGGTTATGATCTTCAGAAGCTGGTCCACGAGGATATGGAACGGCACTTGTCGGTCTATCCGCGCCACGGCGACAGGACCGACCCGAACATAGACCATCGCCGCGTGCCCAATCTTCGTTGTTTCTTCTCACGTTTCGGGCTGTCCCTTTCGACCCGGACGGACGGCGAGTTTGCCAAGGGATGGAGACCGGGCGACATCGTTAGCTGGAAGTTGGACAGCGGGCAAGACCACATCGGCGTGCTCTCCGATCGCATCGACGACCGGGGTTTGCCTTTCGTCATTCACAACCTCGCTCAAACCGCCGAGGAGGATGTTCTTACCGATTGGAAGATCACGGGTCACTACAGATTTCCCGGCGCGAAACCCTCTCCATGAGATCAGCAAGTAAGCGACCGCTTGTCATCCTGGGAAACCCGCGCCAGAGCCGAGGAACGAGGCGTCGGCACGGGTGAAGGGATCTCCTTGTAGTCGGGTTGCGCTCGTAGCCCACCACGGTGGCCCAAACGCACTGCGGGGTTTTGGAAATGCTTGGAGACCGCGTTCTTGGGTTCAAGAGAGCTTGGACCGCTCGCGCCCTAAACCATCCACTCTCTCATCAAGTCCTGCTCGACTCCAAGGGCTTGGAGGATCCTGGCCACGACGGTGTCGGCGAGATCTTCGAGAGTCTGCGGCTTCTGATACCAGGCTGGGCAGGCGGGGAGGACGGTCGCGCCTGCTTCCGCCAGAGCCGTCAGATTGCGAAGCATGATCACGTTCCAGGGCATCTCGCGCGGAACGACGATCAAGCGCCGGTTCTCTTTCAGGCAGACATCCGCGGCGCGGGTCATGAGATCGTCCGAAATGCCGTTCGCGATCCGGCCGGCCGTGCCCATCGAGCAGGGAACGATCACCATTCCGTCGTGCCGGAATGAGCCGCTCGCGGGCGGCGTGAAGTAGTTGCGATCGTCCAGGAGCCGGATCTGCGGGTAATCCGAGCCAAGCCAGGAGCCCGTTGAAAACTCCTTCTTGCTCAGCTCGACGCCAAGCTCGGTCTGAGCGACCTGAGCGGCCTGCTCGGAAAGGATGAGATAGACCTCGCGAAAGTGAGACGCCGCCTGGCGAAGGAAGCGCTGCGCGTAGATCGCTCCGCTCGCCCCCGAAACCCCAACCACCAGCCTGCCCGTAGACATGTGGAGTTAACTGTACCGGACGGACCTCCGCCCCAAACCCCCTCCTCCTGTTCCCATCCATGCCATTGCCGGACATTAAGTCCCACTCCGCGAAAAATGAGGAGGGGGCTAAACTCCTGGTTCCGATGTCTTCTCCCTTTCTCGATCTCGACCCTGCCGGGTTTGGCCTTTCCGCCGAGCTTTCCGCGGACATTCGCGAACTGGATGCCGTGCTGGGCGAAATTCTCGACGCTCAGGAGGGTAGGGAAGTCGCCGAGTGCGCGAGAAGCCTCGTTGGCGTCGATTCCGATGCCACGGCGGTCCCGGAAGATCCCGCCCAGATCAAGCGGATCGCGCGCGCCTTTACCGTGCTGTTCCAACTGATCAACGCGGCCGAGCAGAAAGAGATCGTCCGCGTGAATCGCGCCAGGCGCGGCAAGCGGCACAACGAGTCGATCGCCGAGGCAATCCACACGCTCAAGGCCAAGGGCAGGTCGGCAGATGAAGTCGAGGCTCTTCTCAACCGCCTGTGGATCTGCCCGACTCTCACCGCCCATCCGACCGAAGCCCGGCGCCGGGTCGTGCTCGACAAGATCCTCGAGATCACGATGGCCCTGGCGGACAAGGAATCGGGGGGCGCCCCGAATCTGCGGGGGCCGCTCGGCCTCCAAGGGCGCTCTCACGATGCGATTCGGGTCGCCCTCACCGAGTTGTGGCAGACCGACGAAATGCGGCAGACGTCGCTCACCGTCCCGGAGGAGGTCCGCAACGCTCTTTACTTCTTCGAGCGAACCATTCTCGACGTCGTGCCATGGCTGTGCGAGGACTTGGAACGCGCCCTGACCGAGCACTATCCGGACCGCAGGTGGAAAGCCCCCCGGCTAATCTCCTATCGCTCCTGGGTGGGGGGCGACCGCGACGGCAATCCGAACGTCACGCCCGAGATCACTTGGCAGACCCTGCTCGATCAACGGGAGACCGTGTTGAACCACTACATCGAAGCGCTCGACAGACTGAGGTGGGACCTCACGAACAGCGTCAAGCTCGTACCGGTCACCGACGAATTCGAAGCGCAGTTGCGGCATGATCTCTCGGAGGTGCGGCTGAGCGAGTTCGAGCTGAGCCGCTACTCCCAAGAACGGTACGTGCTCAAGATCCGGGCAATGATCGAGCGCCTCCGGGCGTCGATGGCCAGGGTGGCCGCCCTCCGTCAGGGCCTCACGCTGGGATCCTCGATCGCCTACGACGCTGCCTCCGAGTTCCTTGCCGACCTCGAATCCATGCAACGGAGCCTGTCCGCCAACCGGGGTGAGTGCATCGCCGAGCATAGCGATCTCGACCGCCTGATCCGCAAGGTCAAGGTTTTCGGATTCAGCCTAGCCGCGTTGGACGTGAGGCAGCACTCCGAGGAGCACCTGAAGGCGGTGTCCGCGATGCTGGCGGCGGCGGGCGTCACCGACCGCTACGGTGACTTGGACGAGCCGGAGAAGGTCGAGCTGCTATCGAGGGAACTGCTGAATCCGCGACCGCTCGTTTCCGCCGACTTCGCCCTGCCGGAACCGATCCGGAACGTCATGGAGACGTTCCGAGTCATTCGCCGGGCCAAGCAAGAGCTTTCGGCGGACACGATCGAATCCTACGTGATCTCCATGACCCATGGGGCGAGCGACGTGTTGGAAGTCCTGCTGCTCGCCAAGGAGGCCGGGTTGTTCCGAGTAGGAGCCGGAAACAAGATAGAGAGCGATCTCGATGTGGCGCCCCTCTTCGAGACGATCGAGGACCTGCAAGGCTGCGGCCGGCTCATGGCTTCGCTCTATCGCCTTCCCGTCTACCGCTTGCACCTGGAGGGCCGCCGAGCGTCCGCCGGGCGGTCGCAGGCCCTCCAGGAAGTCATGCTCGGCTACTCCGATTCGAGCAAGGACGGCGGGTACCTTGCCGCGAACTGGGCTCTCTACAAAGCACAGCGCGATCTTGCCGCGGCAAGTCGCGAAGCCGGCATCGGGCTCCGCCTGTTCCATGGTCGGGGTGGGACGGTGGGACGGGGAGGAGGCCGCGCGAATCGGGCGATCCTGAGTCAGCCCTCTGGCTCGTTCTCCGGACAGATCCGCTTCACCGAACAAGGCGAAGTCGTCTCGTTTCGGTACGGGCTGAGG
>DATJYD010000851.1:0-5174 GCA_035499755.1 Fimbriimonadaceae bacterium | reverse complement strand
GGTGGGGCTGGGGGTGGTTGACCGCCAGCGTACCAGTTCGCAGATTCAACGCCTTCCCTTCGGGAGGGCCGCCCGGGCGGGCCTGGCTAACAAACGACGGTTAGGATTGCGGTCGCCAACTCCATGCAACAGCCTCCTATCGATGTCTGCGACCCGGAGCTATGCTCTGTGACCGCTCCGCGGTCCGGTGTGCATTCGGCGATGTCGCGAATCCTGACATCCTCGACCCGTGGCGCGATCGTCGGTCATCAGACACATGTTGATGTGCCCGCCCTCTATAGGCACCCCATTTGGGCGGGCACATCCAAACTCCAAACTCCGTAGCCCCGTCCTACCAGTGTGCTTTCCTTTGCCGCATTACTGTTGCTTCAGCAGGGCTATGCGACGCCGCTCACGATCGCGGAGAAGGACGTAACCCTGCCCGAGATCTGCTCCGAGATCGCGAAGGACTCCGGAATCAAGGTCGAACTCGGTGACGACCTCCAGAATCTGAAAGTCACGGTCTTCGTGAAAGGCATGAAGGCGCGAGACCTCCTCGACCACCTCGCGAGCCTATACGACCTTGTCGGCACCGCCCTCTCGGATCGTTATCGGCTGAAATGGGACGTCAAGTACCAGCACGCCTTCGAAGACTACGTTCATGACGAATACCTGCTGCGCGGCTCGCTGGTGCTGGCGAAGGTGGAAGCCCTCGCCAAGCTCACCGAACGGCCTTTCGGTTCTCCCGACGCCGCCCAGATCCCGGCCGACGCCGGCGACGCGATGAGGTGGGCGGCTGGAAAGATCGGCGACGCGAAGTACTACGCGGTGGGCCTTTGGGACAGGGCCGGTGCAACGGTCCTTCCCAAGTACCACGACCTCGACGGCTGGACCGGATTGATCACGACAAAGCCATGCATCTTCTGGGTCGGCGAGCCCGCCGTCCCCGTCGGAGTGAGGCCGCCCTATGCCAAGTGCTACATCGATGCCAACTCGAGGGCCATCGCCGGCACGACCATCGCCATCAGTTGTCTCGAAACCGCGGCAGAGCTGCAGGTGAGGGCGATCACGGACGGGTCGTTGCCACCCAAGCCGACCGCACGCCCGTTCCTCTTCGCCCGGCCCCCGAAGGAACTGGCCAAGAGCGCCTTCGCTACGAGGCTGGCCGCTTGGGAGACCAAGGTCGACCCCAAGGACCTCGGCCCCGCAGTTTCCGCCGATCTCAAGCCCATCGAGTCGCCCTACTTCGATCACCGGATCAGCCTGAGCGACAAGCTCGAGAACCTCCACGAGCACTCGGATGTCTCCATCATTGCGACGAGCTTCCGAACGCCCGCCCTCAAGCAGGAACTCCCGCTGTCGACAGATCCCAAAGCCCTTCTCGACGATCTCGTCGGCAAGGAAGAGGTGTTCGCCCGTTGGGATCGCGGTTGCCTCCTCGTCCGCCATCCCGCCTACTGGCTCCTGATGTGTTCGGAGCCGCCCGAGACGGTCATGCAAAGGGCCGAGCAGATAGCGAGGCAGCGCCCGATGACCCTCTACGAGTACGCCGAGCTTGCCGCCCTTCTCTTTCCCTGCCAGGACGATGAGCCGCCGTGGCTGCACTTCATGGACCCGAGCGGGGCGAGCAGCATTCAGCACGGTTATGAGCGCTACATAGATGGCCGGGGTTTCCTCTCCCGATTCGATCCGGATCCCCTGATCAGAGCCTATCCAGCGCTATGCATGATTAGCGCGATGTCCGAACGGGACTTCGACAGGCTGTACAGTGGCGAGACCCTCAACGCAGAGAGGTCCTGGATCTCTGGGGTCCAGTCGACCCGGCCGGACTTCGGAGTTTTCACGACCGCGATCGTGAACGGCAAGAAGGTCGTCGGCTCGTCGACGAGACCGATGGGAAACCGGCTCGTGCCGACCTATTCATCCTCGCTCACTTCCGCGCCCGAAGTTGCCGCCGACTTCGCGCCCGTGTTCCCTGCGGAACTTGGGGCGGGCTTCGTCACGATCGAGGAGTGGAAAGGGTGGCAGAATCACGCCACCTCGCCTGTCGACAACCCGTACGACAGCCTCCGGGCGCAGTTTGTCTCCCTGAAAGTGGACGGCAACCAATATGAGATCAGGCTGAACAGCAACTCCGGCCTCGCGGTGATCTACCGCTTCGCGATCAAAGCGAGTCCGCGGGACCCGTCGTCCGGCGGAACCGGCGACGGCGGAAGGTAGGGGCAAGGCGTGCCTTGCCCGAGGGTCATCCGATCGGCTTGGCGAGGGGTGTGAAGGATCGAGAGGATGCCCACCCTGAGGCATACTAAATGATCTGAGGGATGTGTGGCGAAGGACCTGATTCCGAGGGAGTACATCGACGAGCTTCGCGCAGCACAAGCGGCGTTGCACAAAGCGGCCCCGTCGCGGCCCATTGACGAACGTCGTACGGCCCAGAGTAGATTCCATTGGGCGCTGAAAGCGATTTGGTACCCGGGCTTGTGCGAAGCCGTTTGGCTGGGTTCTCCGGAGGGCACGGAGCTTCGCATCCGCTTCCTTGAGCAGGACCCTTGGTTCTTCCGGTCTGGCTACGCCAAGCAACGGGCGATCAAAACGCTGAAACGGGAAGACCTCAGCGACAAGCAATTAGCGAGGCTTCGGAAAGTCTGCCTCGCCGCAGTCGATGGACATGATCGAACGGAGTTTCGCGACTACTGCCGGCTTGCTCAGAGGGTTCAAGACCAGGATTTGGTCGAGGCGCTTAAAACCCGCCGGCACTCCCCCGACGAGGGCATCCGCCGGCGTGCTTCCTGGATGTTGGAGCGCTTGCGGTGAAATCCGGATTGATCATCATCGCTCTAAGCAAAGTGGTGTGATGATGATCAATCGCATGCCCCAGTTTGGCGTAAAGTAGCGAGGTCCATGCTTCTCGCCCTGCTAACCCTCCTCCAAACTCCGCCCGCGTTTATGCGCAGCCCCGACATCCACGGCGATGAGGTCGTCTACACCTGCGAAGGCGATCTCTGGCTCGGCGACCTGAAGAGCCGCAAGGCCATCCGCCTTACCAGCGACGTCGGCACCGAGATGGACGGGCGCTTCTCGCCCGATGGCGCCCAGATCGCCTTCGACTCCGATAAGGACGGCGTGCGCGAGATCTACCTCATGCCCACTGGCGGCGGCGCTCCGAAACGCCTCACCTATCTCGACCTCTTCGCCTCGATGGTCTGCTGGAAAGACAGCCACACCGTCGTCTTCCGCGCCGCCAACTATCCCAACTTCACCGCCCCCGCGCTTTACGAAGTCGACGTGAACGGCGGCGAGCCCCAGCGCCTGCCTCTCGAATTCGCCTCGACCGCGACCTTCGCCCCCGACGGAAACCGCTTCGTCTTCAGCCGGTTCCAGCGATTCGACAACGCCTGGTTCCGGTATCACGGCGGCCTCTCGAATCCGATCTGGTACGGCGACCTCAAAAATCTCAGCTTCAAGCAGATCTACGACGGGCCCGATAGCTGCGAATTCCCAACCTGGCTCGGCGATCGTGTCTACTTCTCGACTCAGGAGCATGGCTCCTGGTTCGTCGAGTCCGTGAAGACCGACGGCTCCGGCCTTCGCAAGGACACCGCGGCCAGCCCCTACGAGATCCGCTACCTCATGAGCGACGGCAAGCGCCTCGTCTACGAGCACGGCCTCGGTATGGACGTCTTCGATCCCGCGAACGGCAAGGACACGCCCGTGCAGTTCGAGATGGTCTCCGACCTCATCCACACCCTTCCCTTCATGGTCCCCGCCGAAGCCGACGTGCAGGATTCCAGCATCGGCCCGACCGGCAAGCGCGTCCTCGTCGAAGCGCGCGGGCAGATCGTCAGCCTGCCCGTCAAGGAGGGCGACGCCCACGTCGTCCTCGCCAAGGACGGCGTGCGCTTCCGTTATCCGAAGTATTCGCCGGACGGCAAGAAGATCGCCTACGTCTCCGACGAAACCGGTGAGATGGAGGTTTACGTCTGCGATCCCGACGGCTCCAACCAAAAGCAGTTCACGACTGGCAAGGACCGCCAGCTTGGCCGGCTCGAATGGTCGCCCGACTCCAAGACCCTCGCCTACACGACGAGCGAAGGCGAGATCCATCTCGTCGACCTCGCCACCGGCAAAGATACGCTCGCCTTCAAGGGCGCGCTCTTCGCCGATACCGCATGCGATTTCCAGTTCTCGCCCGATTCGAAGTGGCTCGTCCTCAATCCGCTCGACATTTGGCTGCAGATGCGCACGATTTGGCTCTATGAGATCGCGACTCGCAAGCTCACCGAGGTCAGCAACGGCCTCGTCGAAGATATGTCGCCCCGATTCAGCCCCGACGGCAAGTATCTCGCCTTCCTTTCCCGCCGCAACCTGACCGTCGCCGGCGACGAGATCATGAACCAGATGGACCTCCAGAAGGACGTGAAGGTCTATCTCCTCACCCTCACGAAGGATCTGCCTTCCCCCCTCATGCCCAAAGACGACGAGGAAGGCGCCGCCGAGCCGCCGAAGGAGGAGCCGAAGAAGCCCTTCAAGATCGACCTCGATGGCCTCTACGATCGGTTCATCGAGCTGCCGGTCCCGCCTGGGCTCTACGATCAGCTCGAATTCGCCGACGGCTACGTGCTCGTCCATGACCCCGATGCTAAATCCGTCCTGTCGTTCGACCTCAAGGCCAAGAAAACGACTACGATCGCCTTCGGCGCGCCGACGATGGCCCTCAGCGGCGATGGCAAGACCGTGTTCGTCGGCTTCGGCCCCAATCTGACCACCTTCGACCCAAAGGGCGAGAACGTCGTCCACGTCGGCTTCGGCGGACTTCAGCTTCGCATCAACCCAAAAGCCGAATGGAAGGAGATGTACTGGGACGCCTGGAGGGTCATCCGCGACTACTTCTATGTCCCCAATCTCCACGGCGCGGACTGGCCAGCGATCGGCCAGAAATACGCGGCGATGCTCCCGAGCGTCCGCTCACGCGACGAGCTGAATATCCTCATCCGCTGGCTGCAGGCGGAGCTCTCGATCTCCCACTCCTTCCTCAGCTCGGGTGATCTCCGCTCGCTCGTTCAGCCGGCTCATCCCTCCTTCCTCGGCGTCGATCTCGTACCGGCCGAAAATGGCTTCTATAAGATCGATCACATCTTGCGCGGGATGGACTTCGCCGCCTCTGGTTCGCCGGCCGATCACGGGGCCAAGCTTGA
>DATJYD010000850.1:0-4127 GCA_035499755.1 Fimbriimonadaceae bacterium | reverse complement strand
GGGCGCGGGCTGGAGCGGCTCTCAGACAGCCCGAGCCTTCTCGATTTGACGCCGTACGGCCGGCAGGAGGATTTCGAAGACTCGCCTCCGGGTTGGCCGCAAGAGCCGACGTACGGGTAGTGCGGTCGGGGTCTTGCAGCCCCACCCGTCATCCTTAAGGCTGGGGCGAGTGGAACGAGTCTCGCAGGCGAAGGACCTGGGATTCCACCGCCCCGCACACGGATCCGAGGGTGCGGCACCCTCCACTCGCGCCTCGGTCAGAAATGCAACCTAGCCGGCGCTGATGGGAATTGGCTTGCCCGTCACTTTCACCGTCTTGCCCTTCGAAGCGAACGTCGCGACGGGGAACAACACAACCGTCCCCTCCCCGAGGGCGGAGCGGGAAAGCAGCAGCGTGCCGTGATCGCCGGAAACGCGGCCGACGGATTCGCCGAGGCGGAACAGCTCGATGCCCTGCGCGCCTTTCGCCGAGAGATGAGCGGAAACGGTCTCGCCGGAGGCCGCCGCCGAGCCGAAATCCAGGTTCTTCGCCGGGCCGGCGACGTTGACCGAGAAAGCTCGCCGGTATTGGGAGCAGGGCTGATCGCCGCAGGTCGCGACGACCGAAAGCTCGTGGTATCCGGCCCCTAACCCGGCCGCCTGGAGAACGAGCGCGGCGCCCGGTTTGGCGGTGGCGACCTGCTTGCCGTCGGCGTAGAGCCGGTAGGACGTGACAGGCACGGAGGGATAGAGCGACGGGCGAACCCTGAGCAATCCCGACAGAACGCCGCTTTGCGGAAGTCCGGAAACGCGGACCTCCTCGCGCTTCGCCCACGGTCGGCAGAGCGGGTCGCCGATGATCAGGAGTTGGTAGGGACCCATCACCGACTGATAGTAGGACTCGGCGAGCGTAAAGCCCTTCGCATACTCCACGTGGATGAAGGGCGTCGGAAACTTTTCCTGAAGCGCGTAGGGCTCGGTAACGGTACCGGACGAGCCGGACGCGCCGTTCTTGATGAACTCCGTGCAGGGCGTCTGGCCGTCGCCCTTGCCGAGCATGCCGCCGAAGCTCGTAAGATGCTCGCAAATCGCGCCGGGCAGGATCGTGCTGTGGCTGGAGGCCCAACTGAAGTCGGAGGTCCCGATCATGGCTCCGGCGACGTCGGGGCGATTCTGAGGGAGGACGCCGTCTTCGACGACCGCATGCACGCCCAACCTCTCCAATTCGTCGGCGGCGGGCTGGAAGCCCCATTCGCGGGTCTTGGAGCGGACGTCGCCGTTGCGCTCGAAGTAGATCGTGCCTTTCGGCGCCGTGAAATCCGCCTCCTTCGCTCGCCTCAGGCAATCCAGGATCTCATCGATCGAATTGCCACGACCAGCCGTGACCCCGAGCATGGTCGAAAGCATATAGTGATCGCCAGTCGTGTCCGGCTCGCCTTTCAGATTCCAGGCCGTGTCGCGATGAAATCCGATTCCATCCTGAACCTGGATGTGGGCGGCTTGAAGCAGCCGAAGGATCGCCTTGAAGTCGTCGGTATCGTGGAGAGAGGTCAGGTCGGGATCGGAGGAGGTCTGGCCGTAGTTGCGCCATCCCGCCGCGATGGCCTTGCGCAACGAAGCGTTCGCCGCGTCGGCCTGGCCGGCGAGAGCCTGACTGCAGGCCAAGTTGTAGGCGATGTTGGGATCGTTGCGGGGCTTTTGGAGCAGCTTGGTCAGGCCCTTGATCGCGCCCGCATAGTCCTTCTGCGTGTAGAGGGCGACGGCTTGCGCATAGTTGGACTGCTCGTCGGCGGTGAGGGGAGCCCCGGTAGGAAGAGGAAGGATGCGGCGGTCGTAACGGTTGATGTCGAGCCGCAGGTAGTTGATGTCTCCGGCTTGGACCCAATCGGAAAGATAGGTGAGACCGTTGGCGGAGGCGGAGGGGGTGATGACCTGGGGCAGAGCCCGGCCCTTAATATCTCCGTTCACATCGACGGCGTAGGGGATGTCGACGCTGTAGCTGATGCAGTCGATCTGCCCGGCAAGCCCTCGCCCCCGGATGGCATCGAGCACCGGCGTCAGGACCTCGCTGCGAAAGTGGGCGATGTCGGTCCTCTCGATCGCGCTGAGATGGTGGAGGACGATGAAGTGATCGGGCGGTATCCCGCGCAACGCGGCGTAGGCGTTCGCCACCGTCAGCGAGGCCTGGCTGTCCCCGTTGACGACGACGGCTACGCTTTCCGGCGAGAGGCCGGCCGAAGCAAAGCTGGCGAGCAAGAGCGCGGCAAGCGCGGAAGAAAGGGCAAGCTTCACAAGCGCGAGCCTACCCGGCAGCAGCGGCCTCCACGGCCGGGGATAAAGACCGGGGCGGGAGGAGTCGCGACCTTCCGGAGCCGAATGAATTCGGCGGTCCCAAGTGCCGCTTAGAGCGAAGCGTTGTAGTCGTCGACGACCTCGCCGACCAGGCGGACGCGCTCGATGTCGCCTTGGGAGGAGATCTCGTCGCTGATCCCGAGGATGAGGTGTGGGGCGAAGAGGTCGATGCACTTCTTGGCGCATTCGATCAGCGTCCGCTCCGGATAGGTGTCGTCGAAGTAGACGGCGGGGATGCCGTCGATCAGAAACATATCGCCAAGCGCGGCCTTGACCTCCTCCAGAGTAACGTCGCCTTGGGGAAGCGGCGTGATCGCCTCGATGCCGTCCATTCCGGTGTCCCGGGCGTAGGGCAGGAGAGGCTTGGTGTCGCCGTCCCAGTGCGCGTAGACGAACTTGCCCGCCCGGTGGAGAAGCTCGCTCCGCCGCTGGTAGACCGGCAGGACGTACTGCTCGAACCAAGGCGGCGGCAGGGTGCTCGAATGAACGTTGTCCCCGAAGTTGACGATCTGGATCGGCGAGGCGTTGATGATCTCGATCATGCGCTCATGGCTCTCCGCGACCGCCTCGAAATAGGCCTCGACGGTCGCCGGCCAATCCATCAGCGCGTAGGAGCCGGCTTCGATTCCCATGTCGTCGATGAAGAGGCGCTGGACGTTGACGCGGGGCATGAAGATGCAGGGCGCGCCGAGTCCGCGCCACTCCTCTCCGTTGCGGTCGTAGGCCGCTTGATCCCATCGCCAGGTGCGGCGCGCCTCGCGCCAGGTCGCGACCTTCATCTCCTCTTCGCTCGAGATCCACCACTTGAGGGGCAAGTGCCAGGGGGTGTCGACGGTGCGGCGGAAGGCGGCCTTTTGGGTGCCGACCGGCGTTTCGACGAGGACTTCGTAGTCGGTGGCGTTCAGTTCCGTCTGGGTGATGCGCACCGCCGGGTCCTCTTCGGAGCGGAAGCACGCGTTGAACTCGTAGATGCGGTTCGAACAGCCCAGAGACCGGTAGATCGCGGGCGGGGTCATGCCGGTGTAAGGGGCGGGCAGCGGCTTGCCAAAGAAATGCCGGTCGTCGATCCAGGCGAGAATGCGCGGCTGCCAGATCACTTTGCCCCCGGCACGTCCGAACGCGACGTCGAGATTGAGTTGATTGAGATCGAGGTTCCGGTGATCGGTGGGGCGGCCTTGCATGCCAAGCCCGTTCTACCCTAGCTCCGCGGCGGGTGTCGTGGAGGATGAAACGACCGCACACCTCAACACCTCAACACCCAACACCCAACACCCCAATACCTCAATACCCCAACACCCAACACCCAACACCCCAACACCTTAACGCCTTAACGCCAAACACCCCAACACGATCGGGTAAGACCCCATACGTGCGGTTCTTACGGTTACTCTCCACGTTTGCCGGCGTCGGCGTCGCCCTCGCGGCCGGCGCTCAGCGCGACTCCTACCTCGCCGGCTACCTGATCATCCCCACCGGCGAGCGAATCGACCGGAGCTTCAACGCTGGCTATTCAATGTACGTCTCGGTCTGGCCGCTCGAGCAGACGTATCCGGGGCATCGATTCCAAACCGGCCTGCCCGGCACCTGGATGTTCGCCCAGTACGACGGCGCGGCGCCGAAGAACATGTATTCGGACGTCGAAGGCGGGCTCGGCTGGTGGACCGACACCCGCTTCCCGACCGAAACCCCGAAGTTCATCATGGGCGGGGTCGGGCCGAATTTCTCCCAGATCGCGAACGGCCCCAGCCATGGCGCCGGGACCTGGCAAGATCCACGCGGGCTCTACGGCGTCGCCC
>DATJYD010000849.1:0-4691 GCA_035499755.1 Fimbriimonadaceae bacterium | reverse complement strand
CCCTCGGGAGCCCCCTCTCGTTGGTCACAAGCAGTCCGCCGAAGAACACGCCCTGGTTGGAGACGTACTCCGCAAGATATCCAAGAAGGAATCGGTCGCTGGCCATGGTTATTAGTCCCGGACGCCGAGGTACGTGTTTTGTACCAGAATTTGGGCCAGTTCGCGTCCGCCAGGGGCCGCCGGGCGGCTGCGACGGCGGCGAGAGCGGGCTCCATTGCCGACGCAAAGGCGCATCGAAGTCTTTCGTAACACGCCGACAGTCGCGCCCCTTCAGGGTGCACGGTGCCTGTGGGCGCCACCCAAGGCGTTGCCCCAGGCCGTTAGATCGGCCCGTTGGGCCTAGGAATCGGCGGCGGGCTGCGCCTCGATTGCATCCCACGAACGAGCCTGACAGTCAATATTCTTATGGCGGTGATTTAAGCACGATCCGCGCTAGCTCTATGAATCCGTGGCAGCGGTGCCCCATTTGATGAGCCGACGATGGATCACCCCGCCGACAAAGACCTCTCGTCCATGCCAATCCTGCCGGCCTCGACCCGGCAAGTCGCGGGCGGAGGCGAGGAGGACGCGGAGTTCGGCGTCAGTAGTCGCGGCCGTTCTCGAAACGCTCGCGGATCGCCGGGCTGACTTTGACCCGGTAGTTTGGAATGACCGTGACTAGGCCCAGGTCGAAGAGCTTGTGAGGTCCGCGCGAAGCAAGAGACCGTTCGAGACCGAGTTGGACTCCGCCACCGAGTACGGCACGATATGCGCGGCTTCGAGGGCCGGAAGAGTCGCCTCGCCGGTTATCGGGCACCGCCGCGTGTAGCGTGGGTGACGAGGACGCGGAACCCGCCTCGGCCGATACGCCATTAATCTGGCCGGTTCTCACGAACCGATGATCGGCTGATGGGGTCTCGTGAGACGAGCTCAACTTGGCCCGGATGGCGCCGCGGCCGGCTTCTTGTTCCGATGGACCGTGATCTCGAACTCCGTCTCCGTCGGACTGTATTTGGCGACTTCGATCGTCACCGAAGAGCCGTTCTTGAGCGCGCCCTCGACAAGCATGCTGGTCGGAAACTTCGAGCCGAGATGCCCCCCCGCGAGCTTGCTCATGTAGAAATCGGCCACCTTCTGCATCGGAGCGGCCACCGTCGCGTCGTAGATGATGGTCGTGTCCGCGTCCGTCTCCATCACGCTGGACTGGCTCCCCTTCTCCTTGCTTCCCGGATAGAAGGGCAGCCCGAGGATCGATTCGGTCACCTTGTGGCTGATCTCGACCTTCGTCTGAGGAGTCGAGGCCGAGGAGACCGGACCGGAAGCGGGCTGCTGAGAATGGCACCCGGCCAAGGCCAATGCAACGATGGAGAGGAAGAAAGCGGCCCTCATCAGAACCTGATTATGAGTGTTTTCGCCGCGATGCCGCCGTGTCCGGACATGGGGCCCCAAAGGCAGACCCCGGACGCCGCGCCCACTTCGAGATCATGCGGAAGGCCTGGTAAACCTGTCCGAAAAGGTGAGATCCAGGCGGCTCTAGCCAAAAAACTCACTTTCTTGGACACCCCGCCCCCCACCCGGCGGGAAGATCTTGAAACCGAAAACTCGGCCTACCGCAAGACCAGGTTCCCGCGCTCGCCGGCCGTCACCGTGATCTCCAGGGCAGACTGGCTCTGCTTCGCCGGAACCGCCCGGCCATTCCAGGTCGCCGATCCCGAGCTCACTCCATGGATGCGGACCAGGTAGGTCGCGACCGGCGTCTTGTACGACCCGGTCCGGCGGTCGAAGGAGACCGTCACCCCGTCCTTCTTCGTCGCCGTGACCGCCTGCGAGAAGTAGGCGCCGTGCTCGTAGGCGTAGGTCTCGCCGTCATCGTCGTAGACCGTGAACTTCGCCTCTCGCGAGGCGTCTGGCCAGACGTCCAGCGTGATCTGCGTCACCGGCTTTTCGTCCATGTACTGCAGCACCGGCTGCGAGGCGAGGATCGACCCGGAACGGACGAACATCGGCAGGTCCGACCAGTTGGTGGCGTCGGTGTCGACCTGGACCGTCGTCCCGCCCTCGACCGGCTGCGGAACCTCCATCCCCCCACCCCCTTCCGGCGCACGAACCATCGCCGCAAGAGGAAGGGGGATCCATCGGCCGGGCGGAAGATAGACGTCTTTCTTCGTCTGCCCCTGCTCATTCACTGGAGACACCAGGATCGAGTCGCCCAGCATCCAGGAATCCGTCACGTTCGCGCTGCCGGGATCGTCGGGAAACTCCCAGAAGAGGGGGCGGCTGATCCCGACTCCCGTCAGATAGGCGTTGTGCTGCCAGGAATAGAAGGAGGGGAACATCGCGTAGCGCCACCGGATCGCCTGAGTCGCCGCAGCCTCCGCGACTGGGCTGTAGACCCACGGCTGGCGGTGCTCCCCGTACGTGTTGTGGACCCGCATGATCGGCACCGCCGCCGCGAACTCCATCCAACGCGCGTAGTTCTCCGGCGTCGGATGCCCGCCGAATCCGCCCGTGTCCATGCTCCATTCCGGCTGATCGAGGTCGAGCATGACGAGCATCCTCGCCTCCTGATCGCGCATCACATCGAAGCCGGTGCCGATATCACCCGACCAGGTTCCGAACGCCATCCGCTGGGCGCCGAGGTAGAAGTTGCGGTTCAAAGACCAGACCCGCCGGTCGGAGACGCTCCGCTGTCCCTCGTACAGCGACTGCTGCATATGGAAGAAGCCGAGGCTCGGGAAGCCGTCGTCCGCCTCGTCGTTCCACCACCCGGAGATGCCGGTGTCGAAGAGATCCCTCGCGTGCTCCCAGTAGAACTTGCGCACTTCCGGCTTGGAGAAGTCGAAATCGTTGGCGAGCCGGTGCGAGAAGTAGTCGGTGTAGGGCTTGGGATGCAGCCACCATCCCTTCGCGTTCGCCTCGACCGCCTGCTTGGTCGGCGAGTGGTCGGCATTCTCCACGAGAACCCTTGGCTTCATGATCCCGAGGAGGTGGATTCCCTTCGCCGCCATCTCGTTCCCGAAGACGCCGCTCTGGCCGTCGGGATACTTGCCGGGGTCGTAGTTGCCAGGATTGTTCTGGCTGTTCCAGCGGAATTCCCCGAAGTTGTCCTCGCCCCAGGCCTTGAAGTCGAAGTCCATGATGAAGGCGTCGATCGGGATTCGCTTGTAGCGATAGGTGTTGACGATCGATTTGACCTCGCCTTCCGTCGTCTTCCACTGGCTGTTCATGAAGCCAAGCCCCCATTTCGGCGGCATCGGCGAGCGGCCAGTGAGGAGGGTTGCGACTTCGAGGGTGCGCTCGGGCGGACCGAGGACGATATAGGCCTCGATGCTCTTGCGGGAGCCGTGGCTGAACTGGAGGGTCCCGTCGGCGTTGGCGAAGTCGCCGTCGATGGAGTCGACGAGCACGCCCCAATGGGTGGTGTAGGCAAGCGGCGCGCCGCCGTCGCCTTGGGCGCTCCCTTCGACATGGGCGCCGTCGTTCCTGAGCAGGCCATCCGAGCGGGGCAGCTTGGAATCGTTGCCGAGCCCATATCCGCGCATCCCATAGAAGTTCTCAGCAACCGGGTGCTTGATGTCGAGGATGCCCTTGGCGAGGTCGCCGCGCTCGATCGTCAGGTTCGTAGCCCCGTCGGCGGTACGGATGAGGATCTCATTAGGCGTCGTCATCGCCCGGAGGCTTTCGGAGGTCCATTCGTCGCCTTCCGGCGAGCCGACCGACTTCGCCTTCCTCAGCGCGCTCTTCGGATCGATCATCTCGGTCGGCTGGTCCTTCGCCCCGTCCGGCGTGAAGCGAAGCCAAATCACATCCGTGGCGACGGCTCGGAAAGCGAGGGTCCCTCCGTCGTCTTTGAGAACCACGGCCGGCTGCCCGTTCTGGACAAGCGGCGCAACGACGAGGAATCCAACCAGAGCCCCGATCATTGCTCTCACCTTACTCGAATCGAATCCCGCACCGCCGTTTAAGACGCGAGGGTAAGAAGCCACATAGAGGGCTTGAGCGGTGTCGTGGAAACCCGCGACTTGGCGCGTCTTGTCGAGCGTCAAGATACTGGTCGGCGGAGGCGCCCGGCTCCGCGAAGTCGGGTGCGAACACGATGGAGTCTGTCCTCAAGAAACTCTGCCTTTGCCTCGCCGTTCTCGTCGTCGCTCGGGCGCCGGCCCAGCATGACTGGATCGGGGCGAACGCCTCGACCTGGAACAACCCCGGCTCGGCCCTGATCTCTACCATGGTCTGGAACGAGCAGTGGAGCCAGATCACCAAGCAGGAACTGAAGTCGGGCAAGCTGAAAGCACACTCCGGCGTCACGCAAACGACGTATCAGCCCTCTTCCTCGACGACTCCCGAGCTGCTGGCCAAGGCGTTGGGCAACAAGCCGGAACTGAAGAAGCGGTTGCTCAAGTTCTTCAAGGAATCGCTCGACTATTGGAAGACCTACTCGCGGCATATGAATCGCGAGGGCGATCTCGGCCTCGCGTTCGCCTTCTTCACCGGTGCCTCCATCGGCCTCAATCGCGACCAGGACGTTGGCGAGAAGCAGATCGGACATCTCGCCGGCCAGTTCGATGCCCTCCTCGCGAAGATCCCGAAGCTCCAAGCCGCCGGCGACGCCGCGAAACAGCGGATTGCGGAGACTCTCGCCTGCATCACGGTCTTCGAGCTCGCCGGGTACCAGGAGGGAACGAAGCAGAACAAGCCGGAGGTCGTCGACC
>DATJYD010000848.1:0-3926 GCA_035499755.1 Fimbriimonadaceae bacterium | reverse complement strand
AGGAGGGCGGCGACGCGGCCGTCCCTTCTCAGATCCCGGACCAACGCCCGAGTATCCGCGGCGGTCGGCGTCTGGCCCAGGAAGAAGAGCGTTTGGGTCGTCGCTCCCGGCTCGAGCGATACCTGAACCTGAAGCGCCGCGCAGGGATCGAAGCCACCCCCAACCCTGCCCGAAAGTCCCGGCAAGCGGGCGCCTTGGGGATTGGACATGCTGCCGTTTCTGCCCAGGATCTCCGCGCGATCGCCGGTGAAAGACTCGACGTCGGCCGAGCATGCGGCAAAGGCGACCGCGCCGCCATAGCTTGGGCTGAACGAGTTGCGAGCCATGAGGCACTGGCCCTCGATGTCCCAGTTCGTCACGACGCTCGACTGAGACAGCTCCCGCTCGCCGCCCAGCACCCACTCCGCGTAGAAGGTGATCTTCAACCGCCTTGGCCTGGACGATCGATTGGTGATGCGGAGAACCTGGACCCGAACCGGCAAGCCGCCGGAAGCGTCGACCGGCACGAAGGTCGTCAGCTCCTGCTCGATGGCATGGCTGTTGTGCTCGATAACCGTGTAGCCCAATCCGTGCCTCGCGCGATAGGGATCGTTCTCCCGAATGGGGCGGGCAGTGGGCGTCCACACGGTATTCAACTCGGGGTCGTAGATGTAGATGGCATCGCTGGCGGCGTCGCTGATGGGATCGTTGGACCACGGCACGAGCCGGTTGCTCTGGCTATTGCCGGCCCACGCGAACCCGCCGCCTTCCTCGGACATCAGGGCGCCAAACTTCGGATTCGCCATGACGTTCGACCACGGTCGCGGCGTATGTTCTCCGGCTCCGAGGTAGATCGCATATTCCCGCCCACGCTCTCCAAATCCGCCGACTCCATTGAATTGAGCCAGTTCGAGGAACGACAGGCCCGGAGAGGGTTCCTCGCTGGCAGTGGCACGCGGTGGCCTCGGCAGCGCGGGCGGTTCGGGTGGCGAGCCGATCTGCTGCGATATCGGCCCCCGGGCCGCGACGAGAACGACTCGGGCGGCGGCGAGCAAGAGATTGAGATCGTCGGGAGCGATTTGGCGCGAAGGCCGCAGGAAAACTCCGCCCGGCCGCTCGGTTCCCGTGAAATGCGAGCGGGCGGCGATCAGCCTCTGCAATTGAATCTGAAGCGGCTGGTCGTAGCTGGCCGCCTCTTCGTTGAGAATCACGAGGTCGCACGAAAGCCCGCGCACATGCCAAAACGTGTGGGCGGCGAGGAGCTCGTCGACCGCATCGAGATGCTCGGGATCATCGACGCTCATGATCACGATCGGCAGGTCGCCGGAGATTCCGTGGGCCCAGAGCCCGCTCTGGCCGAGACGGTTCTTGGCGATCCTATCCGATGGCGCTCGAAGGTGGAAGTGGGGATAGAGGACGTATCCGGCAAGCTGCTGGAAGAGCTGCGCGTCGACGGGCTTCATCCGCAGATGACGAAGCTCCAACTGCGCCTGGGTCCAGGCCAGACTGATCGCGCGGTCGGCGGAATCCAGATCGCGGTACTTGTTGGCAAGGCCGAGAGCTTGATCGCGGGTCGGCGACACGACGGTCACGATGGCGATCTGAGTGCGCTCGCCCGCCGGCAGCGAGATGCGTTTCCGAAGGCTAAAGATCGGATCGAGGACATAGCCTTCGGCGCCGGTGAGGGGGTGTTCCAGTCCCTCGGGATTCCGCGGAGTCCGGCCTCGGCCGACGAACCGGGCGCGGTCCGTCTCGAACTGGGTCGGCTCGTGAGAGCGCGCGCTCGTGCCGAATAGCTGAGCCGCCCAGATCTGGGGCTCGTCGGGCGAGCGTTCGCGACGCCAGGCGAGGAGGCAATCGAGATCGCGGACCATCGCGGTCTCGATGAAGAGCTTGTTGAATGCCTGGTGCGAGCGATCGTTCGCGTGGGGCGCGAGGGCGAGTTCCGCATAAGTCGTCAGCTCGATCTCGCGCGGCCTCGACGAGCGGTTGATGAGGGTCACGCGCCAGACCTCGGCATCGTCCTCAGGCGAGACGGCGACTTCCACCTGGGCTTCGATCCCCCGGTCACGACGCCGGATCTCCGCCTTTTCCGCGCTGAATACGGCTCGGTAGGAGGTTGCCCGGACGGCGGCCGGCTGGTGGGCGATCGACCAGACGAATCCCGTTTCGAGGTCCTTCAGGTAGCAGAACTTTCCCCAGCCATCAGTGGTCGTGTCCGCGCGCCAGCGGGTCACGTCGAATTCTCCCCATCGCGTGTATCCGCCTCCCGCGGCCGTCAGCATGACCTTGAGATCTCCGTTCGAGAGGAGACACGTCATTGGAGTCGAGGTATCGGGGGTGTCGAGCCGGCCCGGCGCGGGAATCGCCACGATGGGGGCGAGCCGCACGATCGGCGCTTCTTTGGCGTGCCAGCGGACCAGCGATGGGGCAACCGGAATCCGCTCGTACAGCAAGGAGGCCGTCGCCCGGACTCTGGCGTCGGCGTGGAATCGCTCCCGCATGACGTCGGCATTCAGGGCGTTGTCGATGGCAACGAGCGACATGCCCTGGTGATGAGCCATATAAGCATGAACGACAAGGCCCCGTTCCCCATGCGGGCCGTGATGCCGGGTGAAGTCGATTGCCTCGTAGAAGCCGCATCGGCCACGGAGTCCGAGCTTTGCGAGAGGACCGTTTCGTCTCAAGTTTTTCGCTGCCAGACGGGGATCGACGGCGAGGGCGAGGGCCGACGAGTAAGGCGACACGACGAAGTCCTCCTCGACTCCGCGCTTGAGGGCGAGGCCGGGCACCCCGAACGCGCGATATTGGTAGACTTGCCGCCCGTCGAGCGCGCTGTAAGCCGATTCGGAGATCCCCCAGGGAATGCCCCGGCGGCGAGCGTAGGCGATCTGAACGTCGAGGGCCACTCGGCAGGCGCGGTCGAGAAGCGAATTCGCGAAGCTCTTGGTGAGAAGCAACGGCATCAAGTATTCGAACATGGTGCCGCTCCACGACAGGAGCGGACGCTTGAAATAGGCGAATCCGAAAGGCCGTCCGAGGGCCCACCAGTGTTCGGTCGGGACTTCGCTTCGCGCGATGGCAAGGAAGCTGCTCAATCGGGCCTCGCTCGCGAGAAGATCGTAGTAGGAACGTTCGAGCCTCTGCTCAGAGACGTTGTAGCCGGTGGCGAACAGACGCCGCTCCGGATCGTAGAGGAACCTCATGTCCATTTCCCGGTCGAGGGTATGAACGAGGTTGTCCCCGCTTTCCAGCAGATCGTAGGCCTGCTTGGCGGCGACCCGCGCCTCTTCGGCTTTGACCGCTACGGAGTCGAGCCAGGAGGCGACCTCGGGCGGGATATCGCCCGCCGCTTGCCGAAGGGCGAGAAGATCGGTCAACCCGGGAACCGGACCGACGGCCAGCGCGCGAAGCGAAGGCGTCAGGGCAAGAGCAGTCCGACGAAAGGTGTGGGCGTGCGGGCCGAGGGAGAGAATCCCGGTCTTGGGCGGGTTTTCGAGCACCTCGGCCCACGCCAGATACCGCTCGATCATGGCGTTCCATCCGGCGATCTCCTGCTTCAGCTTTGACGCCCAATAGACGCATTCGGGGGAGGACTGGGCGCCGCATGTCACGGACTCCTCGATTTTCGCCGAGAACGCCTCAAGGTCACGCAACTGGCGGATTATGGAGCTCAGGTGGGTGGGGCGTTCCGATAGCTGGCGATTGAATGTAGCCGAATCCGCGGCGCCCGACGATGCAGGCCGGTTCTCAGCAAGCACGGCGAACGTGTCGGACAGCCCTTGGAAGAGCTGAGGACCGAGGATCGGCCGGTCCGAAAGCTCGCGCATGCCTTGCCTAAGCGCCCAAAGCGCTGCGAGAAAGTTGCCGCTGTCCACCGTGGAGACGTACTGCGGCAGCAGCGGCTTGAGCGAACGGGTGTCGTACCAGTTGTAGAAATGCCCGCG
>DATJYD010000847.1:0-2665 GCA_035499755.1 Fimbriimonadaceae bacterium | reverse complement strand
CTTGTTGGCCGGCTCGGCCCGATGGATCTCGCCTATCCTCCTGACCGCGCCTTGGTCGCGGAAAACATTCGCCGTCGCGTTGATGGCGTGGCGGGGGAAATTCGCTACGAGTTGAGGGGAGTTCGCAAAGACGGCTCAGTTTTTCCAATAGAAGTGCATGGTCGCAGCATCGATCTGGCAGGCAGCGTCGGCATCATGGGGACGCTCCTCGACAATACCGAGCGACAGCGGGCGCTCGAGGAGCTGCGAACGAGCGAGGCGAGGTCTCTCGAGATGGAGCGTCTCGCACATGTTGGCTGGTGGGAGCGGGACTTCAGCACCAAACGGGTGTCGCTGTCAGACGAGGTTTGTCGAATTTTCGGTATCGAGCCCGTTGACCTGCCGGACTGGCACGATCGCTGGCTGGGATTGATACATCCGGAGGATCGGCAGCGCGCCGCTGAAGCATCTGCAGCCGCAATCCAGGGCGAGAGGCGTTACGACGTTGAGTACCGCGTTGTCCGCGCCGACGGGTCGGTGCGCGTTATCCATAGCCAGGGCGATGTCGTTTGGGACGGCGAGGGGCGCCCTTTGCGGCAGTTTGGCGTCCTGCAGGACGTCACTGACTTGTGGCAGGCCGATCGCGAACTGCGGGCGAGCGAGGCGCGCTTCCGCACCTTCGTAGATTACGCGGCGGACGCATTCTTTCTGCATGGAGACGACCTCGCCATCGTCGACGTCAATCGCCAGGCCTGTCTCAGCCTTGGGTACAGTCGGAAAGAGCTGATCGGGATGCACCCCACCTCTTTCGATGTTGGTCTGGACGAGGCGTCGATCCACACCTTCGCGGAACGCGTCGCCGCCGGGGAAACGGTGACGTTCGAGACGGTTCACCGTCGCAAGGATGGAACGACCTTCCCTGTTGAGGTACGCGCGGGCCGGTTCGAGCAAAACGGCGAGTTTCGGCGCCTGACCCTGGTTCGCGACATTACTGAGCGCAAGCAGGCGGAGGAGACGCTAAGGCGAAGCGAGGCCTACATGGCGGCGGCCGAGTCGCTGACGAGGAGCGGCAGCTGGGCATACAAGCCGGGCGCGAACGAGATCACCCACTGGTCCAAAGGCCGATATGCCTTGTTCGGCTTCGATCCAGCAGCCGGGGTCCCTTCTCTTGAAGCTGTACTCGAGCGGATTCATCCGGAAGACCAAGCGCCGTGGCTCGACAGCTTGACACGCGTCGCTCGTGGCGGGGAAACAGACTTTGACTTCCGAATCGTTCTTCCCGACGGACGGACCAAGCATGTCCACGCCGTAGGCCGTCCCATTCTCAATAAATCCGGGGCCGTCGTTGAAATCATCGGGGCCGCCGTCGACATCACCGACCAAAAACGAGCGCAGGAGGCTCTGCGAGCGAGCGAGGAGCAATGGAAGGCCGTCTTCGAGAACAACCCCACCATGTATTTCATGCTGGATTCCTCGCATACGATTCTGTCCGTCAATCCCTTTGGCGCCGAACAGCTCGGGTACGAGCGGGAAGACCTGATCGGCCGACACGTTGGGACCATAATTCATCGGGATGACCTGGAATACGCCTTGAAGAACAAGACAGCCTGCTTGGAGCGTCTCGGGCGCAGCAAGAGTTGGGAACTCCGTAAGGTCCGCAAGGACGGCGGCGTCATCTACGCGCGCGAGACGGGCAGAGCCATGTTAATCCAGGCTCGGCCTGTCGTGTTAATAGCGTCCGAGGACATAACCGAGGCCAAGCGAGCTGCGGACGCGCTGCGTGAGGCGCAGGCGCAGGTTCGTCGCCTGGTCGACGCGAATATTATCGGGATCGAAACCTGGCATTTTGACGGTCGTGTAATTGCGGCCAACGACGCGTACCTCCGCATCCTCGGCTACAGCCGCGAGGATCTGGCGTCAGGACTGTTGCGCTGGCCAGATCTGACCCCGCCGGAATGGCTCGACATCTCCTTTGCCCGGTTTGAAGAGGTGAAGAGGACCGGAACCGCCCGACCGCACGAAAAGGAATACTTCCGCAAGGACGGCAGCCGCGTGCCGGTGCTCGTGGGCGCGACCCTCCTCGATGAAGAACGGGGCGTGTCGTTCGTGCTCGACTTGACTGAGCGCAGACGCGCCGAGGAAGCGCTGCGCGAGGCGCAAATGCAGCTGGCTCATGCGAACCGCCTCGAGACGCTTGGGCAACTGACGGCGATGATCGCCCATGAAGTCAACCAGCCGATCGCCGCGACTGTCACCAACGCCGAGGCGGGGCTGCGCTTCCTTCGTTTTGACCCGCCGGAACTGGACGAAGTCGGCAAAGCGCTCGAACGCATCATCAGGGACGGCGAGCGGGCGGGGGCGGTCGTCCAGCGCCTGCGCAATCTCGTCAAACGGGCGTCTCCGGGCGATGAGCGCTTCGATGTCAACGCCGCGATCCGCGACGTGATCGAGTTCTCCCGTTACGAGGCGACGAAGAACAGCGTCTCCGTGAGGACGAAGCTTGCAGGGGGCCTCCCACCGCTTCGAGGCAACCGGGTCGAGGTGCAGCAAGTGATCCTCAACTTGATCCTGAACGCCATCGAGGCGATGAGCGGAATGAGAGAAGAGCCGCGCGAATTGGAAATCACGACGGGGCAGACGGAGGCCGGCGAGATCCTCGTCGCGGTGCGTGATTCCGGACCCGGGC
>DATJYD010000846.1:0-2776 GCA_035499755.1 Fimbriimonadaceae bacterium | reverse complement strand
AAGCGACGATCCCGTCTTCATCCAGTGGTCGAAGCACTGGTACGATGCGGTCGCGAAAGTGGTCGTCAAGCACGAACTGACCCACGAGCCGGTGGGCGCGCACGGCGTCATCCTCTGGCAGGTCGAAAACGAGTACAGCTTCTCCGGAGACAGCGACGAGGTCACGTCCAACTATGTTCGGGCTCTGATCAAGATGTCGCAGCAGGATGGGATCGATGTGCCGATTTTCACCTGCTGGACCGGCTGCGTGCGCGATCACCGCGACGATCCCCTACTCGGACAAGCCTGGGACAACCCGAATCTCTATCCGCGCTGGAACGTGGACGACATCGTTGGGGCCCTCAACGACCAGCATCGGGCCCAGCCGGACGCCCCGAAGATGGTGACGGAGTTGCAGGGCGGCTGGTTCGGCCAGGTCGGCGGCTTGCAGTCGGACGAGCAGGACGGAATCAGCGCCGCCCAGATCCAGGCTCTGACCCTACTGGGAATCCAGGACGGGATGGCCGGCTCGAACTACTACATGCTGTTCGGCGGGACGAACCTCGGAGACTGGGCGGCTGAGAACATCACGACCAGCTACGACTACTTCGCCCCGATCCGCGAATGGGGCGGAGTAGGCGACAAGTATCGGGCCGTGCAGGCGATCGGCCAGATGCTGCAGAAGTACGGTCCGGATATCGTTCGGGCGGGCATGATCGACTCCCCGTATGCGCCGAGCGATCCGAACGTGAAGGTTGGGGCTCGGAAAGGAAAGAGCGGCGCGACCTATCTCTTCGTGCGCAATACGGACCGCAATAATCCGGCGAGCGGCGACCTTGGACCGATCCACTACGAGCTTGGGCCGTTCGGCTCGAACGTGTACCGGTACGCGGACGATCCGGCCAAGGGCGAGTGGCTGGTCGAGCCGGCCAACCTCGGGAGCGCGGGGGTCGAAGATACCAGGCGTGGAGCGATCCGCATCGACAAGGCCGACATGGCGATCGCCCAACCGACCGGCTGGCGCAAGGCGCCGAAGACGCCGACCGTCGAGAATCTCGGAATCTACGACAGCCGGTTCGTCTTCTACCGGGCTCAGGTCGGTGCGGGCGATATCTGGATGAGGACGCCGGGCGGCGAGCTGATTGGGAATCTGCCAGGGGCCGGCGTGAGCCTGCAAGGCGGCCGCGCCTGGCAGGTCCCGGCGGGCGAGATCGATCTCACCCTCCTGAATCCCGGCTGGCCGAACGGCGGCCGCGGGATGGAGGATGCGCGGGGCGTCGGAGAGACTCGGCTGCTGAAGGAGATGCCGCAGGGCGTGGCGTTGCGCGGCTGGCGGGGTAAGCCGATCCCGGACGAGAACGACCGTTCGCTCACCGCCGAGAACGTCGAGACGGAAGGCTGGACGTCCGATATCGGCAATCGCCTTTTCCCGCCCCACTCGACGGCGGTAATCCGCACGACCGCCGATCTCGGAGCAAATCCCAACAAGGATCTCCTCCTCAGCACGGCCGGGATCGACGACGAGGGTTGGTTCTATGTAAACGGCCACTTGGTCGGCGAGTTGCATCAATGGGGCGTGCCGGCGGAGTTCCGGATCGGCCAATTCGTGCATCCCGGCGCGAACAGCGTCGCCGTGGTGATCCACAACAACGACGGCGACGGCGGAATCTCCGGACCCATGTCGATCGAGTCGCCGCTGCCGCCCTCATCAGGCCACGTGACATGGGAGTGGACGGATCAGACGGCGCCCGGCGCATGGACAAGCTACGCGCTGGACACCGCGATGCCTCTGACCGCAAACGAGCATCCCCGCATCGAAGGGCCGCGCCCGTCGGGGCCGCCGCAGGTCCGGTCGCGGGTCAAGTTCGACCGGCCGGTCGGCAAGGATGTGGCTTGGGAGATGGTGATCGAAGCTGGCGGAGACGGTTTCCTGTATCTCAATGGCCAACCCCTGGGCCGCTATTGGGAGCGGGGCCCCCAGCGCGGGTTCTACCTGCCGGACAGCATGCTGAAGGATGAGAACGAGTTGGAACTCGTCGCCGTCCCCGGCCGCCTCGGCGACCGGATTAAAGCGGCCGAACTGCGGCCGCTGCCGATGAGATCCTGATTGGGGTAACGGGGACTGCGGACGCGACCTGGGGCTAGGGCGACGTCTCAGCTTCTGGTACCCACCGGAGGCGTTGTACGTCAGGTTATTGACGCGAGGCCAAACGCCTCGAATCTGGAGGAACCCATGATTTCGCTTCTCGGGGCGCTGGCGCTCGGCTTTACCCCATGCCAATCTGCGACACCGGCGCCACAAGGTCCTGCCTTCACCTCGAAACTTCGCACCCTCGTCGTCTTCAAGGAGGGATTCGCGTTCTACGTGCGGGAGGGCACGGCGAAGCTCGAGAATGGCTGGGCCACGACGAACCTCGTGCCGTCCGCCGTCGCCGGCACATTCTGGGTATTTCCCAAGAACAAAGAGGATCGGCTGGACACGATTGTCCTGACACCCGACAATGTCATCGACTTCGATAAGCCGGAGGACCTTCGGACGAGCCTCGCCAACAAGATCGGCCTGCCATTTGCGATCACAACGGATACCGGCCAAGTCGAGGGAAAGCTGACCAATCTCCTCGAGAAGATGTTGCTGATTCAGGATGCGAAGCAGAACTATGTCGCAATCGAGTACGGCAAGATCAAGTCCGTTACATTGACCGACTATCCCGTCAAGATCAAGATGCGGACCGCCCATCCCAACGAGGTCGCCGACCTGGGCCTCGCCTATGTCCAGGAAGGGGTGCGTTGGTCGCCG
>DATJYD010000845.1:0-3682 GCA_035499755.1 Fimbriimonadaceae bacterium | reverse complement strand
CCTATTCAGAATTCGATTATGATCCAGCGGTCCGCAAGCCCTCGGGTCGAGATCGAGAGCACGGGGTTTTCGCAAAAGTCGAAGAGGAGGCGATAGATTCCTCCCCTATCTAGCGACTGATTCCTCGCAGGCCGAAGAAGTCGAAGATGCATCAACCCATGGAAGCCGCTTGGCCGCAGAATAATGAGAGCGACACCGCGATCGCGGAAGGACGCAAGGCAGAGCGGGTGGCGACAGAAACGCGAGCGAGAACTCCGGAAGAACTGGTCGAGCTTTTTTCCGACGAGGTTTGGCGCTTTGCCTGCTCGCAATTGATTCGGCGCGAGGACGCTGAGGATGTGGCCATGGAGACCTTCGCTGCCGCGTTCGCCAACTTCAAGAAAATGTCGTACGTCGAGGATCAGCGGCTGTGGCTCCTGGCCGTCGCTCGAAAGAAGATCGCGAGCCACCTGCGAAAGAAGTACCGCCGCGCCGAACAGCCTCTTTCCGACGAGCAAGCCGTGGCGTCCCCAACGGACGCTTCCTACCTTCAGGATCTGGTCAGAAGGGGGATCGAGGCCCTGCCGAGATTGCAGGCGGAAGCGCTGGTCCTGAAATACGTCAACGGCCTCAACACGATCGAAGTCTCCAAAGTTATCCGGAGGTCGCTTCCGGCAACGAACAGTCTTCTCCAGCGGGCACGGGCCGCATTCCGCGAAGCCGTCGGCTCTCTGGACGCCGATCAGGCGGGGTGCCTCCTATGAAGCGCCGCCCCGCAACGGCCGAGCCGGCCGAACTTGGAAACTCACAGGTAGTAAGTCGATGAGCACCTTTTACGAAGAAGATCCCGAACTCGAGCAGCTGATGCGGAAGGCGTCCGCTGAACAAGGCGCGCCACCCGATCTGCGCGCCAAGCTGCGGCTGATGGCGGCCGGCGCCGGGGCGCGGCGGCCGAACCGATGGCCCGCTCTCATCGCGACCACATCGGTCGCCGCCGTGGCCATCGTCGCATTCTCGATTTCCATGGCGCCGACGCGCTCTTGGTCTTTCGAGCGGATCGTGAAGGCGATCGACCATCAAAACAGCTTCCAGTTGTCTCTCAACTCCGGAGACGGCCTTCCCGATCATCACGTGCAGATCGCGGTCGACGATGGCCACTTTGTGATCCGAGCGGGCAATGCGATCGTGCGCTTCACCGGCGGGAAGATGGAGATCTACGACCCACGTGAAAACACGGTCACGGATCTCTCCCTAGGAGGCATCATCGATCCGCAGGTTCTCGCTCGCCAGATCGACACCGGCCTTGCGCAAGGCATGAAGAGCATCGATATCAAGAAGATGATCGACGACTTCGCCGCCCGGTACGGCAAGGACAACATCCGCGTCTCCCCGATCATGGACGAGTACGGCAAGAGCTTTTATGAGGTCGACCTCCAGAAGCCGGGTGAACCGGAGCGGGTCCACATGGTCGTCAACGCCGATAACGATCTTCCCGAGCACATCGACATCTCCGGCGCGCTAGGACCTTCCGAGAACGTCTCCATCGATTTGCAGTTCGGAGGCGAGATCGACCCGAGCATGGCCAATCTACAGATTCCGGCTAACGCGAAGCATAAGGATCTCGATCTCGGCAAGATGATCCAAGAGGGCGTCAAAGGGCATATCGACGGAGGGGAGATTGGGAAGACGGTCGAGGAGGCGATGAAGCACTTCGGCGACCCAGAGTCCGTCAGCCACCACGGCAACGATCCCGTGAGCATCTCGCCGTAGAACCGGCAGCCGCGCACCGAACATTGGGCTCCGGCTGAGCGTTATGCATAGCGGCTGCATGCAGCCGGAGTTTCGATGAAGTCCTTTCTCGCCTGTTTGGTTGCCGTTGTCGTTCTTCTCTCACTAAGCGTCTGTTCAGCGGCTCAAGTTCGCCACCTACACAAGAAGAGACACTCGCACAAGGTGCGGGTTTATCGGCCCGCTAAGGTCGTGTACGTTCATCCCCACGTCGTCCGCGTCGTTCGCGTGGCCAAGGACCCCGCGATGGTCGCCGCCTCGAGGGCAACCCGTGAAGCCCACGCCGCGCTAAAGCTCGCTCTGCCTGTCTACGGCGGGCACCGGGATTTGGCCCTCGCGCTGTGCAGCCTCGCCGAAAAGGACATCAAGGCTGGGCTGAAATGGACCCCCGCCGCGCCCATCGTGGATTTCACGTTGCGAAAGCCCCTCAAGCTCCATAAGAAGCACAAGGGGATCGTCGCATCCTACTTTCAAGCTCAGATGCAAGCCAGCGATGCCGAGCTTCAGCAGGCTATCCCCATGATCCAGTCCGCTCTCAATGCCCTCAGCCAGGCTCGCGCGGACTACGGTGGCTACCGGTCTCAAGCGGCAACCTCCTTGAACCGGGCTCTTCAGGAGATCCAAGCAAGTCTCCAAACCCGCTAACCTAGTTGGGAGCTTACGCGGCCGGGCCACTCTCGTGGGAGTGCTTGGGGGGCAACCCTCGGAAGCTCCCTCTCGGCCGCCGATCGCAACTTGGAACAGGGGGTGGTAGCCGTCCTTCCGGTTTTCCTTCGCCCTCCCAGTGGCTGAGCGCCTGTCGCACATTTCCAGGACACGGAAGGAACTACGGCTTTCGGAACCGCCAAACGGCTATGTTGGGCCAAATTGAATGCCGAATCCATGACCCCGCGTGAGCGAACTCATGCGATCTTCCACCGGAAGACGCCCGATCGGCTTCCGAAGGAGATCAAGCTCACTCCGCCCCTCCTCAAAGACTTCAAGAAGAGAACCGGCTCGGACGATCCTTACGAGCACTTCGGTCTCGACGTGCGCGAGGTCTACATCGCCCAGCCCGCGGAATTCGCCGACTTCAGCCCTTACTATCCGAACGGCGTGCCGCCGCTGTGGAACCCAGCCGGCTGGGAGGTTGGCGAGTGGGGGGTTGGATCGACACCCGGCGACGCCTTCCACTTCATCCACATCGAGCATCCCATGCTCGGGCTCCAGTCGGTCGAAGATCTGAAGCGATATCCCTTCCCCGATTACACGCCCTCCGCCCGATGGCAGCACCTGAAAGCCGAGGTCGAAGCTCTGCATGAGCGCGGGCTCTTCGTAATCGGATTCATGGAGTGGACCATCTTCGAGATTGCCTGGCACATGCGGGGCATGGACAACCTGTTCATGGATGTCCTCTTCAACCAGGACTTCGCCCGCTATCTCCTCGACCGGATCACGGAGATCCGCTGCTTCCAGGCCACGAAATATGCGGAAGCCGGCGTCGATCTGATCAAGATCGGCGACGACCTTGGCACTCAGCGAGGCCTTCTCATGAGCCGGGAGATGTACAAGGAGTGGTTCTGGCCCGGCCACGCGGCGGTCGTCGCGGCCGCGCGCAAAGTCTGCCCTGATATGCCGGTTTGCTATCACAGCGACGGTAACTGCTGGGATGTCATTCGGGACCTAATCGATGCCGGCGTGACGATTCTGAATCCGCTCCAGCCGGAATGCCTCGACCTCGCCGCGGTAAGGCGGGAGTTTGGCAAAGACCTGATGTTCTGGGGCGCGATCGGCACTCAGACCACGATGCCGTTCGCGAAGCCCGACGAAGTCTACGAAACGGTCCAGCAGACGATCGATGTCCTCGGCCCGACCGGCTACTTCCCCAGCCCGACCCACGTTCTGGAGCCTGAGGTGCCCTGGGAGAACATCGAGG
>DATJYD010000844.1:0-8821 GCA_035499755.1 Fimbriimonadaceae bacterium | reverse complement strand
CTGAGCCTGGCGGGCGGGCACCTCGTACAGAACCTCTTCAGCAGCGAAGTGCTCGTCGCCTCCTTCGTCGGCGTCAGCTTCGCCAACCTCTTGTACGGACTTGCCTCGAAGTCGAAGGCGTTCCTCACGATCGGGATCATCGGCGGCCTTGTTGCGGCGTTGCTGCCATTGCAGGAGAACAAGACGGTTCTGAACGGAGTGCTGACTCTGGCGATCGTGCTCCCGGCAGCTTACATCGCGGCGCGGAGGCGCTGGCCGGACATGGCGGCCCTCCTTTGGATCGGCGCTCTCGGCTCCCTCGTTCCACTGATGATGTCGACGGTGTCTTGGGAGTTTCGGGTCGGCGTGGTCTACGCCGCCTCTCTTGCCGCGATCGCGGCATTCCTCTACTCAGCCGAGCGACTCTCGTTCGACGGTCGCTCCGCCGTCGCGCCGGCTCTCCTGTTCGCCTCGGCTCTCATCGGATTCGCGATCGAACACAACCAGATCGGGGTCGCCCACCTCGCCGGACTGGCGGCGGGAGCGGCTCTGGTCTCACTCGCGGCCCAAGCCGGTTCGGAGACGCGTCGATGGATGACGGCGGCCTCGGTGCTGATCCCCTTAACCGTCGCGCCCTACTGCTTCACCCGGGCGGAGTGCCTTTGGATTCTCATGGGCTTAACGGCGGGGGCGGCCATCCTCTCGTCGGCGGGCCGGTCGCGGCTTCTGGCCGGTCAGTCTCTCGTCTATTGGGTCCTTTCGTTGCTCAGTTATCTGACCGTCGAATCCTGGAGCCCCCTTTCCCGGTCCGAGGAGACCCGGGTTCTCTTGGGTCTGATCCCGGCTGCGGCCGCGGCGGCCTATGCGGCGGCCCAGCGACTTGGAAAGGCGGAGCCCTTCACGATCGGCGTGATGGCCCTGATGATGCCCCTCGTCTGCCGGTTGGGGATCGTGGCGATCACGGGGAGCCCGCTATCGAGTTACGCCGAGCTTTCCGGTGCGCAGTCACTGGCCTTGTTCGCATTGGCAGCGGTTTTCGTCGCCCGGAGAACGCGATGGGTCTCCGCTTTGGCCGCCATGTGGCTTTCCCTGGGCGTCGCCGTAATCGCCTACATTGGAGCGGTGGCTGCCAATGGGGCATCGACGTCGGAGGACGTTACGCTGATCCTCCTCCTCGCAGGAACCGCGGTCATCGGCTTGCCCGTTGCCAATGGCACCGCCGAGCCCGACTTTCAAAAGACGATCATGGGCGCCACCGGTGTGTTCCTCGGTTTCTTGGCGATGCGCCTCGGCTATGTAGTCGCTTCGCTTCCCCAGTCGCCGGTTGTCCCTGCGATCGCGGCGACGGCGGCTGCGGCGCTCTATGCGCTCGGCGCATCTGGGCTCGGGGCCTGGAAGAAGAGCGAGCCGGCCCTCATCACCGGGCTGGTCCTCTCAGCGGCCTCGGGCGTTGCCTACCTCGCATCCGCCGGCTTCGGATTGCCTCCCCTCCAGGAACTGGGCGCGCTGACCCTATTGGCGGCGTCGGTCGGAGTGGCGGCTTGGGTCCTGGTGCGCATTCCGAACTCGCTGGCGGAGCAGGGACGTGCGATCTCGGCCTTGGCGGGATGCGCGGCCGGATTCCTGGCGATGAGGTTCGCCTACGTGGCGGCTGGTTTGCCCCAGATCCAGGGGAGCGCCGCAGCGGCAACTGTGTTGGCGGCGGCGATATTCTCGTGCGTCGCATCCGCCGTCGGGTTGAAGCGGCGGGATGGCGCGAGCGTCGCGATCTCTCTCACCTTGCTGGCAGCGGCGGCGGTCGCCTATGTCGCGTCTCCGCGCGAGGCCTACGGGCTGTCCGCCGAGACCGTGGCCATGTCGGCGATATTGGCAGCCTTCGTGATGGGAGCGGCCTCGCTCAGCGTTGCCAAAGGCCGGAGCTTCGACATCTGGCACGGGGTGGCCTTGCTGGGCTGGGTCGTGATCAGCCGTTGGGTCGATCTCGTGCTGGTCCTCAGCGGCATCGCGCTTCATGGAGCTTCGACGATGACGATCGCGTGGATCCTCTACGCCCTCATCTTGCTGAGCCTTGGATTTCGTCTCCGCATCAAAGAGCTTCGCCTCTGGAGTTTCGCCGTGATGTTCGCGACCGTCACGAAGATCCTTCTCGTCGACCTTGCATCGACGCCGACCCCGTTCCGCGTCACGGTCCTGCTCGGGCTTGGTTTCGTGATGCTGGGAGGCGGATACTGGTATATCCGGGACCGGCACTTCACGACCGGCCTCGGAGTCCGGCACTGAGTGGAATCGACGCAGTCCACTTGTCGCGGCCGGCTTGTCATCCTGGCCAAGCCCAACAACGCCTGACCCGACTCGCGCTATGCCAAGTCCTCGGGGACGCGGACGACGATCACGATATCGTTGAGATTCGTCTGGGTTGGGCCGGTGACGAGGAGCGCGTCGGCAGCTTCTAGGACGGGGTACGAGTCGTTCGCGTCGAGAGCATGGCGGAGGTTGGCGCGCTTATGCGTTTGCCCGTCGACGATGCCGCCGGCGGCATCCGTCGGCCCATCGGTTCCGTCGGTCCCCGCCGCCAGCAGGGCGATGTCGGGTGTATCCGCGAGGGCGATGGCGGCCGCACAGGCAAGTTCCTGACTTCGCCCGCCACGTCCGGGGCCCCGCACGGTGACCGTCGTTTCGCCGGCGGCGACGATGCAATCGACCTTGCCGTCCTCTTGGCCGAGGGACAGGGCTTCCGCCGCCATTCGGGCGCCGACCTCTCGCGCTTCGCCCGAAAACGTGCGTCCATAGACGCGGGGTTTGAAGCCAAGCGATTCCGCGGCGACCTGGGCGGCTTCCAGCAGGGTGTAGACGTCTCCGACGACGAAGTGCTCAGGGTGAACGGCCGCTTCGACGTGCGTTTGGGCCAGCCAGCCGTGAACGGATGCGGGCGCGTCGATGCCTCGACGGCTCAGTATGTCCAGAGCTTTGGAGGGCGGCGGCGGCGCGCCCCAGCAGGGGCCTGAGCCAATATACTCGCGGGGATTCCCGAGGACATCGGAGAGGAGCAGGCAGACGACTTCGCCTCCGCAAGCGCGAGCAAGACCTCCCGCCTTGATGCGGGACAGAGAGACGCGAACCCCGTTAACGTCTTCGATGGGCGCCCCCGAGCGCAGGAGAGCTTCGGTGACGAACTGGAGATCGGCGAGCTCGATCCCCGGCGCCGGCGCTTCCATCAGGGAAGACGCCCCGCCCGAGATCAGGACGACGACGAGATCGCTGTCGGTAGTGGAAGCGGCGAGCTCGAGCATTTTCGCTCCCGCCAGGAGGGAGTTCGCGTCGGGGATCGGATGGCCCGCTTCCAGAAGCTCGATGTCCCCGTGGCCGGCCAAATCGTCGTGCGATCCGTGGCCGTACTTCGTGACGATCAAGCCTTCGATGGGGAAGTCCCCGATAGCTTCGCAGAATCCGACCGCCATCGAGCAACTGGCCTTTCCGGCGCCAAGGAGCACGATGCGGCGATAGGCGGCAAGGTCATATTCGGAGCCGCCGATGTAGAGACGATCGTCTTCCCGCCAGCAGAATGACCGCACGAGGGTGTCGCCGGTTACCTGCCGCAGAGTCTCTTGGAAGATTGCGACGACCGCTTCCTGGGCCTTGGTCCTGAGGATGGTCATGAGCTGGGGGCGCCGGAGGACGGGAAAGGGCTATTTCAGGAAGCGATTGAGAGTGACCCGGATCTCCTCGAGCCGCTCTTCCGCGGTCATCGTCTTGCAGTGATCCTCATCGTTCGCGCCATAGACGCAGCTTTCGAGATGCTGGGAGAGCATCAGGAGCCCGAACTGGTCGAGAGCTGCGCGCAAAGCCGACACCTGAGTGAGAATATCGACGCAATAGCGCCCTTCGTCGACCATCTTCTCGAGGCCGGCAACCTGTCCCGATATTCGGGCGAGACGCCTCTTCGCGTCGTCGTGGACTTTTTCCTTCATCTGCGCTGTTCTACGCTCCAGTATGATCTTACGACAGCCCGCAGGGGGCGCCCCTTGCGGGGGGCGTGTTTAGACCGCGGCCCAAGACGGAGCCATCTGTACCGCCCGAACCCCGTCTTGGCGGTTGCCGCCGATGGAGGAGCCGCCAAGTGGGCCGCGACCCTGACATAAAGCGAAGCGCAAAAGCAATTGCCCGACAAATCTATTGCAAGCCGTTAATATTCGGTTTACAATGTTTCTCGTTATTGCTGGCGCTGCCGGCTGATGCTTCTGATTTGCAGGTGCTTACGCGTTCTGTTTGCAGGTGCTCGGCCTTCAGCGCATTCGCGTCATGGAGGTAAACATGTCTCGTCGCCGTATAGCTTTTACGCTTATCGAGCTTCTTGTCGTCATCGCAATCATCGCGATTCTCGCGGCCATCCTGTTCCCGGTTTTCGCCCAAGCCAAAGAGGCGGCGAAGAAGACCGCTGCCATTTCCAACTCGAAGCAGGTCGCGTTGGCCGATATCATGTATTCGACCGACTCCGACGACGGCTTCCCGATCTCGTCCTACAACGAGAATCAGAAGATCTGGCCCGGAGTCCCCGATACCAACTCGCAGCTTCTCCTGAAGCCCTACATGAAGAATGAGGGCATCCTTTTCGATCCGACCAATCCGGCCGGCGAAAGAGACCGCGAGTGCCCCGGCCAGGCCGCGGGCTGCGATGGACTGGAGGATCCCAATCTGGTTCCCGCCAATCTCAAGCAGGCTCAGCATGACTTCAACATCGGTATGACCGCCGACTGGGGGATCAACTACGAGTTCATCAACCCGGTCTACGTCACGCCTAGCGGATTGGATATCACCGCGATCGCCCAGACTGCGGTAAGCAGGCCTGCGAACACGATCCTTGCGATCAGCTCCCTATGGGATCGGCGAGCGGACGGCACTCCGTTCGGCGGCGGCAACTACGGCGTCGACGCGCCCTGCGTCTACGACGTGAACAACAAAGATCTGCGGCCGGGATATCAGTCGGGTTGGGGCTGGTACTGGTTCGGCGGATGGAACCCTCAGTCGCCGCTCGCGTGGAACGTCTTCGGAGGCGTCTGGCCGTGGCACGGCACCCACACGGTTGTCGCATGGGTGGATGGCCACACGAAAGTTCTCGACATCACTCAGGTCGCTCAGGGATGCGATGTGAGACCGGGATGGGCGGGCCATGTCCTCAACATCAACACCTATCTCTGGTCGGACAACTAATATGAAGATACGGCTCATTGCGTTGGCGATGGCCGCTTCGGCGGTCCTGCTTACCGGTTGCTCGAGCAACGAGAACTCCGGCCCTGCCAGCCAGTCAGAAGTCAACGACCTGACTCAAAAGCTGAGCCAAAAGCAGTCCTCGTCCCCGGACGTTCCGCTTGAACTCCGGAACAAGGGCGTCAGCCCCGGCACGCTCGTCAAGAAGGGCGGGTAGGGCCGCACACTCACGCGCCGTCTTCCTTCGGTTCGTATACGAAGGGGGACGGCGTTGTCTTTGGCCGCGGTCGGTTGTGTCCCTGGATTCTGTTCTCGTTTTCGAGGCATTCAGTGCGCCCGCAGGCTGCTCGTTTTGGGGCGAGGCCCTTCTCCGGCGAGGCTCCCCGATCAGACCTGGACAGGCGCCCGGCTCGTTTCTTCGCTGCTGTGAAAACAGCTGCGACTGACCCGGCGTCTCGTGCCCAAGGACGCCTCGACACCGCGCGAGTGGCTCATGGGATGCTCGCGTCGCCTGTGCTGTCGAGGCATGCCGCGCTCAACCTCCATCCCCCGACCTCCTCCCTCATCACCATCACGCCGTCGCGCGACGCGCTGCCGACCGGTTGATCAGCAACTGATCCGCGAGCGCGCCGAGGATGATCACGGCTCCCATCACCGCGAAGTTAAGGGAACTGGGAATCCCGAGCAGGTTCACGAGGTTCTGAAGTACCTGGAGCAGCGCCGTCCCCAGGATGATCCCGACGATCGATCCCTCGCCTCCACGCAGGCTGCAGCCGCCGAGCACGGCTGCCGCGATACCGTACAACTCATAGAAGTTCCCGTGCATGGCCGGGGAAATCGAATTCGTATAGAAGGCGATCAGGATCGCGGCAACCCCCGCGAGAAAGCCGGAGAGAATGTAAGCGCTCGCGATTACCCGCTTGGTGTTGATGCCCGAGAACCGCGCGGTCTCTTCGTTCCGGCCCACCGCGAACAGATGCCTCCCGTAGACGGACCGGTGCAGCACCACCCACATCACGATGCTCAGCACGATGAGAATCACGAACGGCATCGGGACGCCGTACACCTTTCCCGTCGCGAAATCCTGCAAGGCGTGAAACCCGGTCGCGTCCTCGAACCCCTTGGCATCGTCCGACGCGATGTATCGGGCGATGCCGCGGTAAAAGAGCAGCCCGCAAAGGGTGACGATAAAGGGCTGCAGCTTCACCCGGGTGACGAGGAAGCCGTGAAGGGAACCGATCGCGGTCCCGAGCCCGAGGGTCGCGATGATGGCGAAGGGCCACGGCCAATAGCGCTTGTCCATCCAGCCGAGCGGCCAGGGCCAGTTGTTCTCGGTCTTGTCGAGGATCATCGCGAGGAAAACTCCGAGCAACGCGAACATCGACCCGACCGACAGGTCGATCCCGCCGGTGATGATGACGAGTCCGACACCGATGCTGAAGATGCCGTACATCCCGATGAGCCGGGCCGTGTTCTGGAGATTCTCGATTCCCAGAAACGCCGGGCTCTTCAGTTCCGTGATCGCGCAAACGACGACGAGGAGCACAAAGATCCCCGTCTCCTTTCGAATTAAGCTCCTGATGATTCCCTCACTCTATCTCACAAAACGCGGCGGCTTCTCAGGATTGGGGGATTGGAGGATTGGAGGATTGAGGATTGGAGGATTGGAGGATCCCCCCAACACCTCAACACCCCAATACCTCAATACCTTAACACCGCAATACCTCAACACCCCAACACCTCAATACCCCAATACCGCAATACCCCAATACCGCAATACCTCAATACCTCAATACCTCAACGCCCCAACTCCTCATTCGCCTCTCCCGACCGCCAGCCGCATGATCCCCTCTTCCGTGCAGTCTCGCCTCGGCAGGATGCCTGTGATCGAGCCCTCGCACATCACGGCGACGCGGTCCGCAACCCCGAGAACTTCCTCCATGTCGCTGCTCACCATGACGATCGCGACGCCTTGCGCGGTGAGCCTGCGCATCAGCTCGTAGATCTCCGCCTTGGCGCCCACGTCGACGCCGCGGGTCGGCTCGTCCATGATCAGCAGCTTCGGGTTCTGGAGCATCCACTTGGCGACCACCACCTTCTGCTGATTCCCGCCGCTCAAGGTGGCGACCGTCGTCTCGATGTCGGGAGTCTTGACGTTGAAGGCGCTCGTCTGCGAGGCCGCCGCCTGCCGCTCGGCCTTGCCCCGGATCAGGCCGCCCGTTGCGAGCTTCGCGAGACCCGGAAGGGTCACGTTCATCTTGACGCTCCATTCGACGATCAACCCGACTTCGCGCCGATCTTCGGGGACGAGCCCGATTCCGGCATCGATCGAGCCCTTCGGGCTCGACGCGGGCACCTCCACGCCGTCCAGAGCGACGTGTCCGCCGACGCGGGGATCGGTGCCGAAGATCGCCTGGACCACCTCCGTCCGCCCCGCCCCCACGAGCCCGGCGAGACAGAGGATCTCCCCGGACCGAACGGAGAAGGAAACGTCCCGGCCCGGGTACCGGCTCGTGCGCAGGCCTGTGACGACCAGCCGCTCGGACCCTGAGGCGCCCTCACGTTCCGCCATCCGATCGAGGTCGCGGCCGACCATGAGACGGACCATCGCCTCGTGAGTGATCTCTTCACGGGACAGATCGCCCGCGTTGAGGCCGTCGCGAAGCGCGACGACCCGATCGGCGATGCCTTTCACCTCGCCGAGACGGTGCGAGATGTAGACGATTCCGACGCCTTTGTCGCGCAGCTCCTGGACGATCCCGAGAAGCTGCTCGGTCTCGGCGAGAGTCAGGCTCGAGGTCGGCTCGTCCATGATGAGGACGCGTGCGTTCAGGGAAAGCGCCTTCGCGATCTCCACCATCTGCTTCTGCGCCAGCGACAGGCGTTCCAGCGGCGTATCGACGGAGATCGGCAGAGCGAGCCGCTCAAGCAGGGCGGATGCCTCGGAGCGCATCCGAACCCGGTCTAACAGGCCGAAGCGGGTCGGCTCACGGCCTAGAAAGATGTTCCCGGCCACGTCGAGATTGTCGAGCGTGTTCAGTTCTTGATGGATGAGCCCGATCCCGAGCTCGACCGAGCGGGAGACCGAGCCGATCGCGACCGGCTTCCCGTCGATGAGGATCTCCCCTTCGTCGGCCCGGACCAGGCCACCAAGGATCTTCATCAGGGTCGACTTGCCGGCTCCGTTTTCGCCGATCAGGGCGACGACCTCGCCCGCGAAAACCCTCATCGAGACCCCACCGAGCGCGGTGACGCCAGGATAGCGCTTGACCGCTCCCCTCACCTCGACCAGCGGGACTATGCCCTGATGAGGTGATGGGCTGATTCCTGATGGGCTGATGGGCTGAGCAGTTGGGGCGTCACCTCCATCATTTCGATCACCCATCATCACCTGATCACCTCATCACCTGATCACCTGATCACCTGATCACGCGTCAGGCCTTCCCGGTCTCCTTCTTCAGGTTCGCCCAGAAGTCGTCGACCTTGTCCTTCGTGATCACCTGGGTCGGCACGAAGATCTGCTTGCTCGCGGGAATCCAGGAGGTGTCGCCCCTCAGGGCCTTCGCCATGAGCGTGATCGCCTGGTAGCCAAACTCGAACGGCTGCTGGACGACGGTTGCGCTGATCGTGCCGTCCA
>DATJYD010000843.1:0-3196 GCA_035499755.1 Fimbriimonadaceae bacterium | reverse complement strand
GCGACAAGTAGGGGAGTGGCCGATGCCTGGTAACGAATCCTTGATCGAGATGATCAAGGGAAACTGGGGTCTCGAAATGGATGGAGTGCACATGTACTCCTCCCTCGCCAAGCGCCAGACGATTCCGGAGCGCAAAGCGATATTCGAGCGGCTCAGCGCCATCGAGAAGAAGCACGCCGACGCCTGGGCGAAGAAGCTCCTCGAACTCGGGGCCGAGATTCCCCTGGCCCACAAGGGTTGGGGCCACGGCGACGAAGAAGCCCATCCTCACGACATGCACGAGATCCTTCTTGCGATCGAAGAAGCCGAGCGGCGAGACGTCGCCAACTACCTGCAGCAGATGCGGGAGATCGAGGATGAGAGCATCCGGACCATCTTGCGCGAGGTCGTGCTCGACGAGTTTGCCCACGCCCACATCCTCAGCCGCTTGTACGCCCAGAGCAGCGATCGTTCCACTCTCGACGTCCTTCGCCGCCGGCAAAGGCAAGGAACCGGTAGCTGGATCGGGGATGCCGTCTACGGCGTCAACGATGGCCTGGGAGCTATCTTCGGAATCGTCAGCGGCGTATCGGGAGCCACCCTCGGTAATAGCCGGTTCGTCCTTCTCGCGGGCATCGCGGGAATGGTCGCGAGCGCCCTTTCCATGGGCTCCGGGGCTTATCTTGCCGCGAAAAGCGAGCGCGAGATCTACGAGGCCGAGGTCGTCCACGAGCGGCGGGCCTTGGAGGAGCATCCGGAGACCGCGAAGCAAGAGCTCGCAATCTTCTACCAGCTTAAAGGCGTCCCCGAAGAGGATGCGACGAAGATCGCCGAATTCCTCGCCCAGAACCCCGATCAGTTCCTCAAGACGATGGCGGCCGAGAAGCTGAACCTAACCGAAGACGCGCTCTCCAATCCCATCACCTCGGCCCTCTCGGGATCGATATCGACCGCTATCGGAGCCTTCATTCCCATCATCCCCTTCTTCTTCATGAGCGGGATTCCGGCCGTGATCGCCGCCGGCATCGTCTCCCTGATCGCCCATTTCGCGGTCGGCGCCGCCAAGAGCATGGTGACCGTGCGCTCCTGGTGGAGCAGTGGCCTGGAGATGACGCTCGTCGGCGCCGTCGAGGGCGCGGTGACGTACGCGGTCGGCATCGGGCTGGGGCACGTCGGAGCGTGATCGGAGTTTGGAGTTTGGAGTTTGGAGTTTGGGGTCTGCATGGAAATGACCGCGAAAGACGCGGATGGACGCGAAAAGGGGAGGGTTGACGCCCTGATGGTGTGCGTCGGAACCAGCGCCTGAAGCGGGCAAGGCACGCCTTGTCCCTACCGCCGATAGTTCTTCAGGCTCGCCTTTCGGCGAGTTCGGTCGCGGCTTCGGGCCAGTTGGGAAACTCGAATTTGAAGCCGGCCACCAGGAGGCGTTCTGGCACTACGCGACGGCTCTTCAGGATCAGCTCGGTTTCGGTGTGGATGAGAGCGGCCCCGATCTCCAAGAGCCAAGCCGGGGTTGGGAGGGCGAGTTTGGCTCCGACCGCGCCTCGCAGGATTCGCATGAAGTCGCGGTTGGGCAGCGGATTCGGCGAACAGATGTTGATCGGGCCGCTCAGATCCTCTCGTTCGACGAGGAACCGAAGGGCGTTCGCGAAGTCCGTCTCATGGATCCAGGAGACGTACTGCCGACCATCGCCGTGCCGCCCGCCGAGACCGCGTTTGGCGAGCGTGGCGAGGACGTCGAAGACGCTGCCCCGATCCACGCTCATCGTCATGGCGGAGCGCATCGCGACCTTGCGCGTCGAGGGCGTGACTGCCTCTTCGAGGGCTTGCTCCCATGCCTTCGCGATTCTGATACTCGCATTCCACTTGTAGGGAGCGCCAGGTTCGTCCCCGCCGAGAATGCCGGTGGCTTCGTCGTTGGGGGCGTCGAACCGGTGCGCATAGATCGTGGCCGTACTGGCCTGGAGCCAAAGCCTGGGAGGGGCCTTCGCGTTCGCCACCGCCCTTCCGATCGCGCGTACGGAGTTCACTCGCGAGTCCATCATTTCCTTGAGATTCGCTTCCGAATAGCGGCAGTTGACGCTCTTGCCAGCGAGGCCGATCACGGCGTCGGCCCCGTCGATCAGGTCCGCCCAGGGTCCTAGAGACTTCCCATCCCAGGCGACTTCGTCGGCTTGAACGGGTGCTCGCGTGAGGACGGTGAATCGCCATCCCTGGGGCTCCAAATTGCGGCGGATCATTTGCCCTACGTGACCGGTGCCACCCGGCATTACCACCTTCATGTCCCGATTATGGTCGCGAGCGTCCCCCCCGCATTCGTCCATCATAGGCTCGGGCGATTCATGACACCTTCCATTCGTCGCCGGTTCGACCGGTATAGTCGCGGACCTCTGACCTGGGAAGTCGGGCGCGCGGGCAAGCCTGCTCTGGTTTCGTGGGAGGACCGCGCGGAGGAGGATCTCGGCGCCGATCCCAGCGGCGTCCGCTTTTCCGAGATCAGTGCCCGCATGTTGGGCGGGCGCTATTATCCCGAGGATGCCTTGGAGTTCTTTGGGCTGTGGCAGGACGAGGGAAGGCAGATTCGGGCCAGAGACAGGATCCTGCAGCGAGCCCGCGTGATCCCATTTCTAGCTTGGCCCGTGGCCTGGGCGATGACGGAGGTGTTTGCGGTCGAGCAGACCTCCAGCACCTGCCGCTACGGCTACCTGACGACGAAGAGGCACTTCGGCCGGGGCATCTGGCAGGCTCGCCTGGAACGAAGCGACGGCCGGCTGAAGCTGATTGTGGAGTCAGTCTCCGGTCCCCGATCCTGGCAGTTCTGGGCGACGCTGCCCCTCGCAAGATATCTTCAGCGACGGGCCTGGCGGCGCGCCGTGGAGGAGTTCCGAAAGATCCACGATCGGGCGGATGAAGCGGCGCAGTCGTAGCGTAGTAGAATCCAGGGAATTCAAATGGCGACCAAACTGGACATGGAACGTCCGCCGCGAGTGACCATACTTGGGGCGCCGGTCGATCGGGTTACGATGGCGGAGACCCTCACGATTCTCCGCTCCTTCGTCGAGGAAAAAACCCCGCACATCGTGGTCACCGCCGACGCCAGCGGGCTCGTCCAGGCGCAAAGCGATCCCGAGCACCTGAGGATCATCCAGGAAGCCGATCTCGTCACCCCGGACTCGGTCGGCGTGAAGTGGGCGGCCCGGCGATCGGGGCAGCCCCT
>DATJYD010000842.1:0-3320 GCA_035499755.1 Fimbriimonadaceae bacterium | reverse complement strand
GTCAGACGGCCGCGCCCTGGAACGCGTAGAACTGCAAGGTGGGAGGAGCCTTTCGCGCGCTGCAGTACCGCAACTACCGGCTGTTCTTCGGCGGACAGACCCTGTCGCTGGTCGGAAGCTGGATGGAGACGGTGGCGATGGGCTGGCTCGTCTGGCGGCTCACCGGGTCTTCCCTTCTTCTCGGCACCGTCGCCTTCTGCTCGCAAATCCCCGCGTTCATCGTGTCGCCGGTGGCAGGGATCACCGCCGAGAAGTACGACAAGCGCAAGATCCTCACCATCACCCAGAGCCTCATGGCGCTGGAAGCCTTCGTCCTCGCCGCCCTGACCCTTACCGGCATCATCCGGCCCTGGCACATCATCCTGACGAGCGTCTTCGTCGGAATCGTGAGCGCGTTCGACATGCCGACCCGGCAGTCTTTCGTCATTACGATCGTCGAGGATAAGAAGGTTCTCGGCAACGCGATCGCCCTCAACTCCGCCCAGTTCAACATCGCCCGCCTGATCGGCCCGGCCATCGCCGGCGTAACGGTGGCCGCGATCGGTGAAGGCTATTGCTTCCTGATCAACGGAATCAGCTTCGCGGCGGTGCTCGGCGCGCTTGCCATGATGCGCCTGTATCCGCACATGATCCGGGACGATCAACTCGAAAGACCCTTGGAGCGCGTCCGCCAAGGCGCGACCTACGCTTGGAACCACAAGCCGATCTCCTACCTGCTCCAGCTCATGGCGATCACGAGTCTGGTCAGCGGCGCCTATTCGGTGATGCTGCCGATCCTGACGTCGCGAATATTCCACCGCGGTTCCGAGGTTTTCGGCCTCATGTACTCCGCGGTCGCGGTCGGCGCGCTGATCGCCGTCGCCATGCTTGCGACCCGTCCCAGCGTGGTCGGTCTTGGCCGATGGATATTCTATGCCTCCGTTATCTTCAATCTCGGATTGATCGGACTTGCCTTCTCGCCGGTCCTGTGGGTCGCCCTGATCAGCCTCGTCGTCGTAGGCTTCGGCTCGATGAAGCACATGGCGTCGACCAATTCGGTCATTCAGACCCTCGTGGACGACCGGATGCGGGGCCGGGTGATGGCCTTTTACATGATGTCGTTCGTAGGTACGATGCCCATCGGCAGCTTCGTCGGTGGCCTCCTCGCCGACCGGATCGGCCCCCAGAACACCCTCGCGGCATCCGCCGCCGTCGGCCTCCTCGGCTCCGTCCTCTACTTCGTCCGATATCCCAGAATGCGCCAGATCATGCGGCCGATTTACGAAGAGATGGGCCTCCTCGAAAACGCCCGCGCCGCCCGCTAACCCATTAGCCTTCCCATCGATCATCATGAAGGCATGCGCCGCCTTCCTCTTCAAGATATCCGCCTCACCGACCGCTTCTGGTCCCGCTGGCAGCGAATCCTGCGCGAAGTAACGATCGAGGCCGAATACCGGAAGCTCGTCGAGACCCATCGTCTCCGCAACTTCGTCAATGCCGCAAAGGCATCCGGCCAGGGGGAAGTGGCCGCCGCGGCTCTCTGCGATGCCTCGGCAGCCGAGGTCTCCTCCATTTCCGAACCCGACGAACAGGGCTACACCGGCTACTTTTTCAACGACAGCGACGTGTACAAGTGGTGCGAGGCCGCCGCCTATGCCATTGCCACCGATCCGGCGTCCGAGGGCGCCAAGCTCATCCGGGGGCGTATCGACGAGGTCATTCCCGTCGTCTCAGCCGCCCAACAGCCGGACGGCTACATCAACACGTTCTTCCAGATCAAGCACCCGAATCTGAAGTGGCGCAACCTCTCGATGATGCACGAGATGTACTGCGGCGGCCACCTCATCGAGGCCGGCGTAGCTCTGTACGAGAACGCGGGCGACCACCGTCTCCTCGATATCGCGACGAGATTCGCGGATCACATCATGTCCATCTTCGGCCCCGGACGGCGTCGGGGCTATTGCGGCCATGAGGAAATCGAGCTCGCTCTCCTGCGTCTGGCGCGCGCGACTGGCGAAACGAAGTACCGCGACTTCGCCAAGTGGCTGATCGAAGAACGTGGGCGCCGGCCATCGGTCTTCGAGCTCGAACTGGAAGATGCCGAGGCCATGGCCCTCTCACCTTTCGCGGCGAAAATGATGCGCAAAGACGGCGAGTACTCTGGCGAATACGCCCAGGACCATGCGCCTATCCGGGAGCACACCGAGATCGTCGGCCACGCCGTGCGAGCGATGTACCTTTACATTGCGGCCGCCCAACTTGCGGAGGACGATCCCGGGCTGAGGTCCGCGCTCGAGACAACCTGGAGAAACCTGACCGGCAAGCGCATGTATCTAACGGGCGGAATCGGCCCGAGTTCCTCGAACGAAGGCTTCACTGGAGACTACGATCTTCCGAACCTCAGCGCCTATGCCGAGACTTGCGCGGCTATTGGCCTCGTGTTCTGGGGGCAGGCCCTCCTCGAACTCACCGGAAACAGCGAATACGCGGACGTCGTGGAGCGGGCCCTTTACAACGGCACGATCAGCGGCATCTCCCTTTCCGGGGACCGGTTCTTCTACACCAATCCGCTCGAAAGCCGGGGCGAGCACGAGCGGGTGCCCTGGTTCTCCTGCGCCTGCTGCCCGCCGAACATCGCCCGGATGATCGCTTCCGCGGCGTGGTACGCCGCCTCCGTTTCCGACGACGCGTTTTGGGTTCACATTCCAGCCGGGTTCGAAGCGAACGCGAAGATCGACAACGTACCGGTGGCGATTGTTTGCGAATCCGACTATCCCTGGTCCGGCGAGTTCCGCATTCGCGTCGACCCCGAGACTCCGGTCGAGTTCGAGCTTAGGCTCCGCATTCCGGAGTGGGCGGACGAGGTCGATACCGACCTCCCAGGACTCGACCAAGCTTCGGCCTGGGAAGGCGGCTATGCCGTCTTCAAGAAGCGTTGGGAGAAGGGCGACGTCCTTACCGTCGACCTCGGCATGCGCTCGAAGTGGATCGAGTGCAATCCGAAGGTCCGGGAGAACCTGGGCCGAATCGCGCTCACCCGCGGTCCGCTCGTCTATTGCGCTGAAGAGCAGGACCTTGGCTTTGTCCCCCAACTTTTCGTGGCGGATACCGCCGCGCCGGTCGCCGAAAGCGAAGATCCGGTCCTTGAAGGGATCGTCTCCCTCATCGCTGAGGGCTTTGCCGACGCTGAGGAGTTCCCGGATGACCTCTATGCCGAAGAGGGCGCTCTCGAAGTCAGCGAAGTCGCATGCAAGTTCGTTCCCTACTTCGCATGGTGCAATCGCGGAGCGAATTCCATGCAGGTATGGGTCCGACGCGCGTAGAATAGATAGGTGCTGGAT
>DATJYD010000841.1:0-8040 GCA_035499755.1 Fimbriimonadaceae bacterium | reverse complement strand
TCTCGATTACGAGCTATTCACGCGGATCCATCCTCTGCTCGAAAGCGGCACTCCGATCCGCGGCATGGACTTGAGCGAGGACGACCAGACGATCGTTCGCAATTACCAGTTCTTGAGCGCGAAGCCCATGGTGGTCGCGTTCAATGTCGGCGAGTCGGAGGTCGCCAACCCGCCGGACCGCCTCAAGCAGCGGATCGAGCTCTTAAAATCGCAAGGTACGCCGGCCTTTACGGTCAGCGCCGAACTCGACGAGGAGGTCGCTCAGCTCGACCCCGCGGACCAGCCTGAATTCCTGGAGTCTCTGGGTCTCAAAGAGCCGGCGAGCGCGACCGTGATCCGCGCCGTCTACGACGCGCTCGGGCTCATCACTTTCTTCACGGCGGGCGAGAACGAAACCCGCGCCTGGCCCCTCAAGAAAGGCTCGAACGCCCTCAAAGCTGCCGCGACCATTCACAACGAGATCGCCAGGGGATTCATCCGCGCCGAGGTCGTCCACTACGAGGATTACAAGGCGGCCGGCTCGCTCGACGCCGCCTACCACGCCGGCAAGATGACTCTGGAAGGCAAGGAGCACGTTATCCTCGACGGCGATCTCCTCCACATCCGGAACAAGTCGTAGCCTTGCATCCGCCCGGCCCGATTTGCTAACTTCCCGTTAAGTGAATTCAAAGTTCGAAAGGGACGTCGACGCTCTGGTCGCCGCTGCCATGGAGACATTCGCCGTTCCTGGCATCGCCGTCGCCATCGTCAAAGAAGGAAAAGTCGTCCACAGCAAGGGCTATGGCGTCCGCGAGATCGGCAAGCCGGAGCCGGTCACTCCCCAAACCCTTTTCGCCATCGCCTCCTGTACGAAAGCGTTCACTTCAACCGCGACTGCGATGCTTGTGGACGACGGCAAGATGGATTGGGAGGATCTGGTCCGCAAGCACATCCCCTTCTTCCGCCTTTCCGACCCTAATTCCGACCATCTGGTCACAATCGCCGACCTGCTCACCCACCGGACCGGTCTGCCGAGAAACGACGGGCTATGGTACGGCTCGAAGGTTCCGCGCGAGGAGATCGTGCGACGCGCTTGCCGGCTCGAAACCACCCACACGATCCGCAGCTTCTACGAGTACAACAACCTGATGTACACGGCCGCCGGCTATGCGCTCGGCCTGGCAAGCGGCCTTGGCTACGAGGGCTTCGTTCGGAAGCGCATCTTCGGGCCGCTCGGGATGAAGAACGCGGTGATGTCCACCGCCGAGGCTCTCGCCTCTCCAAACCATGCGACCCCTCACGCGTGCGATCTGAATTTGAAGCCGGCCGTCGTGCCTTGGCGCAACATCGACAACGTTGTCCCAACCGGAGGGATCGTCGCCTGCGTCGAGGATCTGGCGAAATGGGTCAAGTTCCAGCTCGAAGGCGGGGTATGGAAAGGCAAGCGGCTCGTTTCCGAGAAGAACCTCGAGGTGGCGCGCACCCCCGCGATCATCTCGACCCTTTCCGACGAAGCGGGGCTGCCGACGATCTCCGCCTACGCGATGGGGTGGGATGTCTCCGATCAAATGGGAGTCAAGGTCCTGGCCCACAGCGGCGGGATCGACGGCTTTGCCTCCCAGACGGTGCTCATGCCACGGCAGAACGCCGGATTCGTGATCCTCTCGAACGGAATGCGCCCCGCTGCCGCCGCCTTGATGCGAGGGCTGGTCGTTTACCTCGGCGGATTCAAGCCGGTAAAGGACCCGCTTCAGCGCACGATCGAAGACGAGACCAAGGCGCTCGACGAACGCAAGAAGAAGGTCCACGACGCGCTCGCCAAGCGGGTCGAGGGGACGAAGCCGTCAAGGCCGATCGAGGCCTTCGCCGGGAAGTACTCGGACGCCGCGTATGGCGATCTCGAAGTGGCCGCGTGCGGCGGCGAGCTGACCCTGGCCTTCAACGGCAACCGATACCGCTGCGAGCACTTCCATTACGACGTCTTTCGGATCCGGCCACCCTGGCCGATGCCCACCGAGGATTTCACTTCGATCAGCTTCGAAGGCGGTCTCGATGGGACGGTCGCAACGGCTCATTGGATCGACGACGACTGGGGGATCGACCGGAAGTTCAGCCGCGCCGGCTCTTAGAAGTTGGCGCGTGCGGGCCTCGCAGGATTCCGGTTCAACCACGTGGCTGTGCAAACCGAGGTCCTCCGCTCAGGATGACGGTCATCGCTTCGCAGGGCGAGGCCTGCTCCTCACCCATCATTCAGGCGGAGACTAACCCGCATTGTTGGCGAACGGCGCTGCCCCGCCACTCCCCGCGGCGCGCGGCGAATCCGTGGCTGATTATTCGGGCTAAGCGGCGGTCGGGTCGGGAGGGGTTTGCCTAACATCCTTGGGAGGCTCCATGCAACGAAACACCCTCCTAAGGGCAATAGGGTTTATTTTGGGCTGCCGGCCGTTGAATCGGCTCCGCCTCCGAGGCGGTGGATCTCGGTGGATTCGGCGGTTCGGTCTCCTTAAGTAGTAAACAGCATTGGGGCTAAGGGTCTCGAGCTTCGGTCGAGCGGGGGCTGAAAGCCCCCGGCAGGGGTCAACCGACGGCCGGCCCGGCGGATTCAGTCGCCGGCCGCCGTCAGCTTCCAAGCCTGAGTCGCCGTCTTCGAGCCCACCGTAACCTCGAGCGTGTAGTCCCCCGGCGCCAAGTACTGCGGGCGGATCGACGCGTAGGGATCGGCGAGAACGTCGTCCGGCTTTGTGATCTTCCTCGGTCCCGTCGGCCAAGCGCCGCCTTCGGCGGTCTTCAGATGAACCTCGAGGAAGTTGTAGCCAGTCGCGGCGTCGATCGGCTGCTCCTTCACGACCTTTCCGCTCTTGTCCTTGATCCGAATGAATCCCTTCCCGGCCGCCTTCGCGTAGATATCCACCTTGAGGATCGGATCCGCCGGCTCGGCCGTGACCCCTCCTCCGAATCCCCCACCGAATCGGCCTCGCCGCCCGCCGCCGCCGTAGGGCCAGTTCGCGTCCCAGCGCATGTTGTCGACCGGGAAGATCTTGAGGTCGGTCGCCCGCAGGTCCGGAGTCAGATCGTAGATCTTCGCGAGCGGAAGCACCCAGGCGCTCCGGGCGTGAGTCGCGATGACGAGGTCGTGCTCTCGGGCCTGAATCACGAGATCGTGAACGGGCACATGCGGCAGCCCGCCCTGCAAGGCATCCCAATGCGCGCCCCCGTCCGACGAAACGAACACGCCCATATCCGTGCCGACGTAGAGCATGTTCTTGTGATCGGGGTCCTCTCGGACCACGTTGATCGTCTCGTTCGGAAGGTCTCCGACGATCGAGGTCCAGGTCTTGCCGTAGTCGGTCGACTTCCAGAGATACGCCGCCCAGTCGTCTTCGCGGTAGCCGCTCTGCGCGCAATAGACGGTGCCTTCCTCGTATTTCGAGGCGACGATCCTCGAAACCCACTTGTCGGGCTGGGGCGTCGGGATCTGCGTCCAGGTCGTCCCTCCGTCCTTCGTCACCGCGACGTTGCCGTCGTCGCACCCGCAATAGATGAGGCCGAACTTGAGCGGGCTCTCGCTGATGTCCTTGATGGTGTCGTAGGGCACGTTGCCCTGGGGCTTGTTCTTCGTCAGGTCGGGAGAGATCGCGGTGTAGTGGCGGCCCTGGTCCATCGACCGGTACAGCTTGTTCGCGCCGAAGTAGACGATGTCGGGATTGAACGTCGAGAGCACGATCGGCGAGACCCAGTTGAAGCGGTTCCCCTGTCCTCGGGGCGTCACCGACCAGTGCTGATTGGTCTTTGAGTCGTATCCCTCTTCGGCCCCGAACTGCGAGCCGGTGTAGTAGACGTCTCCGTCGTTGCGAGGATCGACCGCGATCATCGCGCCATCGCCGCCTCCGACGTCGGTCCATGCGTCGAGGGGGCTGATTCCCGGCCGGTAGTTGCTCGGACCTTTCATCGTGCCGTTATCCTGGAGGCCGACGAAGATGTTGTACGGGTCCTTGTTGTCCACGGCGATGGCGGTCGCCTGGCCGACCGCCATGTTATTGAGATGCCGCCAGGTCGTGCCGTCGTCGTAGCTCTCATACGCGCCGCCGTCGTTGCCGACGAGGATGTGCTTCGTGTTCGAGGGATCGAACCAAACGGCGTGGAAGTCGACATGGGCCTCTCGCGCCGCCTGTCGCCAGGTCTTGCCGCCGTCGCGCGTCCTCAGCAGGATCGTACCGGTGCAGAAGATGTCGTTCGGATCCTTCGGGTCGACGAAGACGTTGCCGAAGTAGTAGTAGCTATTGCCGCCCATCGGGCCGCTGAGGGATCTGCGCCAGGTCTTGCCGTCGTTGTCGGAGACGACGAGTTCGTTGAGCACGGTCGAGGGGGTGAACGCGCTGGACGACTTTTTCGCGAGGTCGGCTCGAAGCTGATCCATCGTCAGCTTCTTGTCCTGGACTTCCTTGATCGCATCGTCGAGCTTGAGATCGTCGGGGCCGTAGTCGTTCCAGAAGGAGACGAGCGCCTTGTGGTCCACCTGGGGGAAGGTGTCGGCATCGAGGAGCATGAAGCGCCGGGGAGTCAGAATGCCGCCCGGCTTCCTCTCGTCTTCGTCGAGCCAGTCGGCATCTTCGCTGTGATCGTCGGCGAAGCAGAAGACGTCGTTGGGATCGCTCTTGCTCCAGGCGAGACCGATGCGGCCCGCCGCGACGCCGTGAGGCAGGTCCGGGACGAGCGCCCAGGTCTTGCCCGCGTTGGCCGTCTTGTAGACGCCGCTTCCCGCGCCGGTCTCGATGAAGTCCCAGGCGCGGCGGTCCCGGTCCCAAGCGGAGGCGTAGATCACGTCCGGGTTGCGCGGGTCCATAGCCAAATCGATCGCGCCGGTATGGTCGTCGAGCTTCAGAACCTGGCTCCAGGTCTTGCCGCCGTCGGTCGTCTTGTACACCCCGCGCTCGGGGTTCTGGCTGTAGAGATGCCCGACCACGGCCACGTAAACCGTGTTCTCGTTGCGGGGATCGATTAGGATCTTGCCAATGTGCTGGCTTTCGGGGAGGCCCTCGAACTGCCAAGTCTTGCCCTCGTCGACCGACTTGAAAACGCCGGTTCCCGCATAGCTCGTGCGCTGGCTGTTGTTCTCGCCGGTGCCGATCCAGATGGTCTTGCCATCCTTGCTGAGCGCGAAGTTGCCGATGCCGCAGCTCGAGCAGCCGTCGAAGATCGAGGTGAAGGTCTTGCCGTAGTCTTCGCTCCGCCAGAGCCCGCCCGTCGCGTAACCGATATAGACGACGTTGGGCTGGTTTGCCGGGCCGTCGATGTCGACGACTCTCCCGGCCTGGATCTCCGGCCCCACGTTGCGCCACTTGATCTGGCTGAACGGGCTGCCGGCTTCCATCTGCAGCCGCTTTTCGTACGCGGCGGTCTTCGCGGCGGCCGGCATGCCGATCACCGGTGCGTGAAACTTCGCCAGCTCGTCCGCGACCGACTTCGCGATGTTGTCCCCCGGTCCAGCCGTGACTTCCTGGTCGGGATCGGTCTGGGCCATCGCAACCTGGTTCAGAGCGAGGACGGAAACTAGCGCGGTGAGAGCGAAGCGGCGAAACATCCTGTCAATATACGGGGTTTCATGAATTGTTCATCCGCCCGGGTGTCGCCCGTTCGGCATCATCTCGAAGTGTGGGGTCGGGCCTATGCCCTGGGGTCCCAAGCCGCGCGTGGCTGGTCCAACCTCAAAGCTCAGACCCCGGGGCTCGCCCCAGTCAGTTGAAACAGTCCCGCGCGGCTGGAACCCCCGGGGCACGGCTTGGCGACCTAGGCCATGTGCTTTTGACGCTGGAGACGATCGGTGACTCCCTTAGCGAAACCAGATGGGATGATCGTCGCGGCGGGTCGAACTCAGGCTCGCCCATCTGAAGATGGACCCCACGGCCTTCCCGGCAACATCGCCGACTGCCTACTGAAGCGAGACTTCGAGCTCCTCGATCAGATTGACGGTCCGGGGCGGAACGGTGACGGTTCCGGCGAGATCTCGGACCCGATCCCACAGGACGGGACAGATCTCGCGGTCGATATGGTCGAGGATGAAATGAGATTGCCGGACGTAGCTGTTGAGGGCGTCGCCGGTTCTCGTCAGGAGGGCCGACCGGAGATTGGAGGCGCGGTCGGCGAGCTTGATCAGCTTCGCATCGTTGCCCATCCGGTCGATCTCTTCGAGCATCGCCTGGGTACGCACCTGCCAGACCTCCTCGGGAGACAATCCGGTCCGATCCGGCTCCTCACGAGTTAGTTCCTTGACGATCCGGGCCACGCGCTCCCCGAACTCCTTCTCGATGTCCGTCACCGTCATGTCGGTTTCCTCGACGGCATCGTGGAGGAGGGCGGCCGCGAGGATCTCCTCGTCCGTGACGTCGGCGTCGTAGCGAAGGAGATTCAGGACGTCGACTGGATGGGTCGCGTAGGGCAGAGGCGCCTCGCCGTCCCGGTCCTGCTTCTTGTGGACCTTCACGGCCCGCTTCAGAGCCTTGTGCACGAGGGGCAATGCAACGCTTGACATATCTTCATGGTAGCAGCGGTCTGGAAGTTTGGAGATTTGACTTTGAATGAAAGCGGAAAGATCCCGCCTTGTGGTAAACGTCGGGGGACAGGTAAATCAACCTGCCAGGAGGAGTATCGAGATGAAGCTCATTATCGGATGCGTCATCGCACTGCTGGTGTTGTCGACCGGCGCCGTCTTGGCCCAGAGAAGGCCCGTTCACAACGTCAGCCACAAGAGGCACCCCAATCTCGCGGCCGCGCAGAGGCTGACGATGCAGGCATTCACCAAAATCACCAACGCCCAGCAGGCGAACGAGTGGGATATGGAGGGTCACGCCGCCAAGGCGAAACAACTGCTGGATCAAGCGAACCAGGAGTTGAAGAAGGCAGCCGAAGCCGCCAACCGAGAACACTAACTCGATCCCCGGAGGGGATCGCCATCCCGCCCGTGCCCCCGCCCCACGGGGGAGCGAGCGGGGTGGCTGCGAGCCGAGGGACCCGACCGTGGGGCGACGGCTTGCTGGGAAGCAACCATCCGAAGAGGAGGGAGAGTTCAGCCCCGGCCGCCGAAGCCGCCCGCTCCGTGCCAAACTTAGGCAATGGGGAGAGTCCTCTCCACGATCGATATCGGCAGCAATACGGTCCACCTCCTCGTCGCGGAAACTTCCGACGGCAGCATCCATCGCGTCACCGACATCAACGAGTGGCTCAACTTGGGCGAGGTGGTGGCGAAGGAGGGCGAAGTCCCGCTGCCCCTACAAGACCAGTTGATCGAGGCGCTCGATGCCTATCGCGGCCAGGCGAAGTCGGACAAGTCGGAGCGGCTGTATGTCTTCGGCACCGAGGCAATGCGCTCGGCCCGCAACTCCAAGAAGGTTCTCAAGCGGATCCGAGTCGAGGTGGGAGTCGAGGTCGATCTCGTCAGCGGCCAACGTGAGGCCGAGCTCGGGCTGGACGGCGTGCTCGTGGATTCGGATGGCGCCGACGAGATGATCGTGGCCGAGGTGGGCGGGGGCAGCGCCCAGGTGGCTTACGCCAGGAATGGCGCCCTCGTGGAAGATTCGTCCCTGCCACTCGGTACCGGAACCCTGAGCGCCCGGTTCACCATGGGTTTCCCTTGCCGCGAGCAAACCGTCGATGAACTCACTATCGTGATCCGGAAGGAGCTGGCGAAGGCGAATCCAAGCGGGGCCATCGAGCAGATCACGGCGAGCGGCGGCGTCGCGCGGGGAATCTGGCGGGCTCTCCATCCGGACGGAGACCGCGAGATCGGGGCGCCCGAGCTCGACTATCTGGTCTGGGCCACCCAACGCCTTTCCATCGACCAGATCGTCGTGAGATTCCAAGTTAAGCCCCGCCGGGCGGCGACCCTATTGCCGGGGGCCATTATCTACCGAGAGATATTACGCACGTTCCGCAAGGAGAAGATGTTGGTGAGCCGTTTCGGAGTTCGGGAAGGCGCCGTTCTGCAGATGGCCACGGGAAGGATCAAAGGATGTCCGTTGTAAAGCGCGCGCCGAAAGCGAAGAAGTGGCTTCGCTCGGACCGATT
>DATJYD010000840.1:0-2045 GCA_035499755.1 Fimbriimonadaceae bacterium | reverse complement strand
GCGCTCATCGTGGCAATCGGGTCCGTGGCCTCTCTCGCAGCGGTGGACGACCTCACCATCCTCCTGAACCGGCCCGTCCATCCTCTGCTCGCGGATTCGAACCAGATCCGAGACAAGATCGAGGAGTACTTCCTCGAAAAGATGCTCTCCGGCATGGCCGGCGACGAGACCGCGACCGGCACGATCACCGAGATCGACGATACCACCGACCTCGCCGACCTCACCAAGATGGCGACGGAGACCGCGGTCGTGCAGATGGTCAACCTGATCTTCGCGACCGCCGTCCGGGATGGAGCCAGCGACATCCATATCGAGCCCTACGAGCGCGAAGTCAAGGTCCGGTACCGGATCGACGGCATGCTCAGCGACATGATGAGGCCGCCGAAACGGATGCATGCGGCCCTCGTCTCGCGAATCAAGATTCTCGCCGAGATGAACATCGCCGAGCGCCGTCTTCCCCAGGACGGGCGCATCAAGATCACGATCGCGGGACGCCAGATCGACGTCCGCTGCTCGATCCTCCCGACGGTCTTTGGGGAACGCGCGGTCATGCGTATCCTCGACAAGGGAACCGCGATGCTCGGCCTCGAAGAACTGGGCATGCAGCCGGACACGCTGGCCAAATACCGCAAGCTGATCTCGATTCCTTACGGCATCATTCTCGCCACCGGGCCGACCGGTTCGGGCAAGTCGACCTCGCTGTACGCCTCGCTCCAGGAGATCTGGCGCCCCAGCGTCAACATCCTCACCGTCGAAGACCCGGTCGAATATCAGGTCTCCGGCATTTCGCAGATGCAAGTCCGACCGAATATCGGCCTCACCTTCGCGAGCGGTCTCCGCTCCATCGTTCGCCAAGACCCGGACATCATCATGGTCGGCGAGATTCGCGACTTCGAAACCGCGGAGATCGCAATCCATGCCGCGCTGACCGGCCACCTCGTCTTCTCGACGCTTCACACGAACGACGCGGCGGGCGCGGTGACGCGACTCCTCGATATGGGAGTCGAACCGTTCTTGGCCGCGTCATCCATCGTCGGCGTCGTCGCCCAAAGGTTGGTTCGCCGCAACTGCATGAACTGCCTCGTCGAATACGAGCCCAGCTACGAATCCCTGCGCGCGGTCGGCATCACCGACGAAGAAGCCGCCCGGACCAAGTTCATGAAGGGTCGCGGATGCGATAAGTGCCAGAACGGCTTTCGTGGCCGCCAGGGACTTTACGAACTCCTGCTCGTCGATGAGGACGTGCGCCGGATGACGGTGGACCGCGCCTCCGCCAGCGTCATCAAGCAGCATGGCGTGGCCGCTCAGGGAATGCGCACCCTTCTGGGAGAAGGCAAAGTCTCCGCGCTCGCCGGACGAACGACCCCCGAAGAAGTGATGCGCGTGGTGCAACGGGAGGACTTCTGATTTTGGTTTTTGGATTTGGGATCGCCGCGCCGGGAACGGCTGAAACGGCGCATTTAGCGGCTCATGATCCTATGAATCCAAAGCCCAAGATCGAGAATCCAGAATCGAAATGACCTACGCTTACACCGCACTGGAGCCCTCGGGCAAGAAGAAGACCGGCTTTATCGACGCCGCCGATCGGGATTCGGCGATCGCGCTGGTCACTCGCGATGGGCGATTCGTCGTCGAGATCAAAGAGGAGAAGAACGCGCGCGTCGCCAAGAGCGCGACCGCGACCGGCCGCAAGCACGTATCGCGGTCCGATCTGGCCCTCTTCTCGAGACGTCTTGCCGATCTCTCCGCCGCCGGCCTTCCCTTGGACCGAGTCCTCCAGGTCATCAGTGAGCAATCGGAGAGCTCGACCCTCTCCTTGATCGCGGAAGAGGCGCTGGCTGACGTTCGAAGCGGTTTGCCGGTCTCGGACGCGCTCGCCAAGCATCCCAAGCTCTTCCCTCCCGTCTATACGCTGACCCTCAAATCGGGCGAGGCGAGCGGCCAGTTTCCCCAGGTCGCGGAACGCCTTGCCGACTTCCAGGAAATCGAAGTCACTCGCCGCAACGTCGTAACGTCCGCGCTCATCTACCCGGCGGTTCTAGCCT
>DATJYD010000839.1:0-10735 GCA_035499755.1 Fimbriimonadaceae bacterium | reverse complement strand
CCCCGAAACCAGCCGCTGCACGGACTCGACGGCGATGTAGATCACGATCAGGAGGAGGAGGACAGACTCCCCGAAACCCGCCAAGCTCTCGATCTTGCCATGGCCGTAGGGATGCTCCTCGTCGGGCGGGACCGATGCGGCCTTTATACTGAGATAGGCGATGATCGATGCGACGACGTCGGTCATCGAATGGACCGCCTCGCTGAGGAGCGCCACCGATCCCGTCAGCACGGCCGCGATCAGCTTGAAGAGCGTCGAGAGGACGTTGAATCCCAGCGACGTGCCGGCAGCCCGTCGCTTCATTCGATCCACCGAAGCCGAGTCGGTTATGACGCTCAAGGAGTCCATGTTATCTGGAAAATTCGGGCCGGACATGGTTATCGACGCGGGCCGGCGAAACCACGCGAAGGCTCGGCTTAGGAGGGTGCGAGCCCCGGAACCAAGGACGTCACGATCAGGTAGGCGTTGAGCCCGGCGATCGCGGCCGCGACACTCCACCCGATCGCCTTCGTCCACGGCCCGTTGACGAACGGACCCATCTTGGCCTTGTCCGAAGTGAACTGGATCAGCGGGACGACCGCGAAGGACAACTGCGCCGAAAGCACGACCTGGCTGAACAGGATCAAGCCATCGATGCCCTTCCACCCGAAGAAGGCCACCGCGAACACCGCCGGCACGATCGCGATGCCGCGCGAAATCAGCCGCCGGGCCCAGGGCTTGATGCGAAAATCGGTGAATCCCTCGAGGATGATCTGCCCCGCGAGCGTCCCCGTCAGCGTGGAGTTCTGGCCCGAGGCGAGGAGGGCGATCGCGAATAGGGGAGCCGCGAGCGCAGTCCCGAGCACGGGCGTGAGCAACTGGTAAGCGTCGCCAATTCCCCTCACTGTGTCTTGGTGGACACCACCGTGGAAGGCGGCCGCGGCCAGGATCAGGATCGCCGCATTGACGAACAGAGCCAGCATGAGGGCGACGGTCGAGTCCGTGTATGCCAGCCGAATCGAGTCCTTGAGGTCCGCTTCCGCATGCCCATACCGGCGGGTCTGGATGATCGAGGAATGAAGGTAGAGGTTGTGCGGCATGACGGTCGCACCGAGGATGCCCAACGAGACATAAAGCTGTACGGGGTTCGTCACGATCTCGGGGCTGGGGAGGAACCCGCCGAGAACGCCGAACCAGTCAGGCTTGGCGTAGACGAGTTCGATCGCGAAGATCACCATCATCGTCGCGATCAGAACGATCACGAGGGTCTCGATCCAGCGAAAGCCCTTGTGCTGAAGAGCCAAGACGAGCAGCACGTCGGCCGCCGTGATCACCACTCCAACCGCAAGCGGAATGTGAAAAAGCAGGTTCAGCGCAATGGCCGCTCCAATCACTTCCGCGATGTCGCACGCGATGATGCCGATCTCCGCGGAGATCCAGAGAAGCACGGCCGCCGGCCGTCGATAGGCGTCGTTGCAGGCTTGCGCCAGATCGCGACCGGTCACGATGCCCAGCTTCGCCGCGAGTGCCTGGAGGAATATCGCGACGAAGTTCGAAATGAGAACGACCGACAGGAGCGTAAACCTGAACCGGGCGCCCCCGACGATGTCGGTTTCCCAGTTGCCGGGATCCATGTAGCCGACGGCAACGAGATATCCGGGGCCGAAGAACGCCAGGAATCGCAGCCAGACGGGCGCGTTCGCGGGCACCGCGATCGACCGGTAAACCTCGGGGAGGCTGACTTTTCGCGGCTGCGCTCGCCAACCAGCGGTAGCTGCCTCCCGGGCCTTCAGTTCGATCAACTGACCTCCCGATCTCGACTCGTTTCTTCCCAGCGGCATCCCATGTTCGAAAGTAGTCTATTAGCTAATAAGTTTAACTGAGACTACACTCTAGTATAGGCTTGCCCGCGCGAATTCGTTTCGAGTTTCTGTTTTGGGCCGCCGGCTCGGGCACCTAGCCAGAGGGGGCGCTAAGGTAGGCGTATCGCGGTCCCGACAATTCTCTCGGGACGCAATGCCGACTCTCAAATCCAGCCCGAGCGAACTGGCCATCCACGGCGGTGGCCCGCCCGCGTTCGCCAAGCGGCTGCCGCCGTTCACCGCGAACGTCGGGGACGGAGTCCGGTTTGCCGCTCTCGCGGAACGGATGTTCGTCGCGTCCGAAGCCGTCGGAACCCTCGTCGAAGAATTCGAGACCGCGATTGCCTCATGGCTCGGCGTCCGATCGGCGATTGGGTTCTCTTCTCTGCCGGCGGCGGTGCGCTGCGTCGACAGAACCATCAGCTCGAACGGCTACCGTTTCCTGCCCGCGTTTGGCGCGGAGCCCTTTCTCGCAATCGATCGCGTCGCGATGATCGACTGCGAAGCAGAAACCTATGGCTTGGCGCCTGGCCATCTCGCCGGCCACCTTACGGCCGACGTGGGAGCTGTCTTCGCCGTCCATCCTCTCGGAAGGCCCTGCAAGGTCGATGAGATCGAATCGCTTTGCGACGAGTGGAGCGTACCGCTCTTTTTGTACGGGCATCAGGCGCTCGGATCCGGATACCGAGGCGCGATGCTCGGGAGCTTCGGGCGCGCCGAGATCATCGACCTCGGCCGAGATCAGCTTGTCCATGCGCTGGATTCCGCGATCGTCGCGACGGACGACGACCTGCTCGCCTATCGCCTCCGAGCCGCTCGATCCGAGCCATACGACGGCATCGACCAGGCCATGGGGGACGCCGCCGCCGCGATGGGCATCGCCAATCTCGAATCCGCCGATGGATTCGTGAGCGAAAACCGCCGGCGATTCGATGCCTACCGCAAATGCTTGCAGTCCGTGCCGGGCATCCGTCTGCTCCGCCACGATTTCGAGAGCACGTTCCAGACCGTCACCATCGAGGTGGATCCGGGGCAGGCCGGTCTAAGCCGCGATGCCTTGTTCAACGTCCTCGCCGCGGAAAATGTCGGTACCTCCAAGCCCCTCGAAGGGGCGGTCCCGTCGAGTGCGCCTGTCGCGAGCCGGGCGGCCGCTTCGCTCCTCCAGCTTCCATCCGGCCCGGCCGCGACCGGCGAGGTCATCGAGGCCGTATGCAAACTGGTCGAGCTCGCGATCATTCGCAGCTTGGAATCGCCCGACCCCATCCACTTGGCAGCTTGATAGCCTCCGGCTGGTGACTGACGATCTCGAGGAGTTGTATCGTAACCCGCGAGCCCTTTCGAGATAGCGAAGCAGCCGGCCCTACAGGGTCCCCCGAACCGCTTGCTCGCGCTCGATGGCTTCGAACAGAGCCTTGAAATTGCCCTTGCCAAAGCTCTTGGCGCCCTTGCGGTGGATGATTTCATAAAAGAGCGTCGGCCGGTCCGTCACCGGCTTCGAGAAGATCTGGAGCAGATAGCCTTCGTCGTCCCGGTCGACGAGAATGCCCAACTCGGCTAGCTCGTCGATGTTCTCTTCGATCTTGCCGACCCGCTCCTCAAGCACGTCGTAGTACGCCTGCGGGACCTTCAGGAATTCGAGGCCGCGGGCTTGGAGCCGCGAGACCGTGTGAACGATGTCGTCGGTTCGCATCGCGACATGCTGCACGCCGGGGCCCCCGTGGAACTCCAGAAACTCGTCGATCTGGCTCTTCTTCTTCCCTGCCGCCGGCTCGTTGATCGGAAACTTGACGCGACCGTTGCCGCTTGCCATCACCTTCGACATCAGGGCCGTGTATTCGGTCGAGATGTCCTTGTCGTCGAACGAGATGAGGTTCTTGAAGCCGAGCACATTCTCGTACCACTGGACCCAGTAGTCCATCTTGCCGAGTTCCACATTGCCGACGCAATGGTCGACTTCGATGAGTCCTATCGGGTCACCCGGCTGGTTCTCCTTTCGGAATCCTGGGAAGTAGAGACCCTGGTAGCCGTCCCGGTTGATGAGGCTGTGGATCGTGTGACCGTAGGTTTTGATTCCCGCGACGCGCACTTTGCCACCGTCGTCTGCAAGCGTCTTGGGATCGTAGGCCGGCTCCGCACCTCTCGCGACTGCCGTCTTGAAAGCCCAATCGACGTCGTCGACTTCGAAGGCGATATCCTGCACAAAATCGCCGTGCTCGCCGATCAAGGCGGACATCGGATGGCCCGGCCGGACTGGCGCCGAGAGAATCAACCGCAGATCGTTCTGCTCCAGCAGGTAGTCGACCTCGTGCTTGATTCCGGTCTCCAGACCGCAGAAGCCAGTGATCGAGAAGCCGAACACGTGCTGATAGTAGTAGGCCGATTGCCGCGCGTTGTTGACGTACTGCCGCACGTGGTCGAGACGTCGAATGGGAAAGCTGTCTTGGCTCATGGTTCGTTTGACGTTGATTATAGAATCTCATTGCAAGAACATGAGGCTCTCACCCGCCACTAAACCATCGAATCCGCCGGGTTCCGCCGCTCCGGAGACGCATGGTTCACGCGCGGCTTACGCCTCCCAGGCGGGTCGCTTCCGCACGGTCAGTCTCGCAGGGGGTTGCGGCTCTCGAGCTGCAGGAGGTTCGTGTAGCGGGCCTTCAGTTTGCGGTCACCCGTGGTGTTCAGGGTATGGGCCAGGATGATGCTCTTTGCCAGCCGGGCGAATCGGATGAGACGCACATCGCGCAGGTCCTCGCTGTTGGGATCGATCCGGTTGAACTCGTCGAAAGCGGTTGCCAGACGGTCGTCGCCTTGGAGGCCGAGCAGATCCGAAAGGCCGTCGAGCGCCGCGAGTTGTCCGGAGGATGCCCAAGATCGCGTCTTGGCATAGGAAGTCTCGAAGACTTTCGCGTCGGGCGTCGTGACGAATCTGCGCAGGAAGGTATCCGACGTGCACACCGGCGTATCGATGGAATCGTCGTAAAGGAGCGAAAAGTCGAACGCTTCGTTCATCCCAACCTTCCCATCGTGGTTAAAATCGGCGCCCGAAATCGTCTTGCCAAGACGGTCGACGCCGGTTAGGGCGGAGAAGAAGTAGCCCGAGAAATCCTTGTAGTCCGCTTCCCGGATTTGCGGCGTGCAGCCTGCTGCCATGCGCTGCGGGACCGCCGCGAAGAATCCGCACACGCGCTGCTCGACCAGGGGCGCGGTGGGATCGCCGTTTTCGAAAAGCACGTTGCCGAAAGCGCCGGAGAAGCACTGAACCATCACGAGCGTGACGGGCGCCCCCTTGGGAAACTTGGCGAGCGAGTGGGCGACGTCCGAGACGCTGAAGTCGTCGCCGCCCCACAGATCGAACTGGTTGTTGTTGTATTCGCTCGGCCGGTTTGGGCTGCCGTGACCTGTGAAGTACAGGAGAACGGGAGAGGAAGACGTTCCCACCTGTTCGGCCAACCGGTCCAACTCAGCCTTCACGTTGGGTGTCTTGGCGGGTCCGTCCAAGCGCGGAAGCTCGGGCGCACGGTAGTAGATCTTCCCGGCGTCGTCCTGGCACTGAACGTTCTCGGACTTCAGATCGCCGTCGGCGAAGAGGACCCGCATCGGAGCGTTGGCGGGGAGGATTCTGGCAAGGTAGCGGACATTGCTTTCGATCGCAACCTGGTTGTGCTCCTGGTCCGGCCCGCCACCGATGACGAGCGTGCGCAGCACAGTCGGCTCATGGGGCGTCACCCAGCCCACCGACCCAAAGGCAAGTATGACCGCCGCCAGCTTCCACGTCTTCAACTCCACGGAACGCATAGTTCATAAGACTCGCCGGGGAATGGGATCGTTTCGGTTCGAGTTCAGGCGACGACGCCCCTACCGCTGCGTGAGCTGGCGCTGCTCGATCGCCGCCACTTTCGCAAGCCTTCGCACATGGCGCTCCTCGCCGGAAAACTCTGCGCCGAGGAAGGCCCGGACGATCTCCTTCGCGAGTTCGACGCCTACGACCCGTGAGCCGAGAACAAGCACGTTCATCTGATCGTGCTCGACCCCTTGGTGGCCGGAATAGGTATCCGTGACGTTCCCCGCCCGCACGCCAACGATCTTGTTCGCGGCAACCGACGCTCCGATCCCGCTTCCGCAGATGAGAATCCCGCGGTCTGCGTTCGCATTCGCGACCGCCAGCCCGACCTTTTCCGAGAAATCCGGGTAGTCGGACGGGGCCCTGTCGTAAGCCCCCAGATCATCAACCTCGTGGCCAAGCGCTCGCGCATGCTCGGCGAGGGCCGTCTTCAGGTCGAATCCGGCATGGTCGGAGCCCATCGCAATCTTCATGACACCCCAGGATACTTGGCGCGCCGCCCGGTTACCACGTTGGGGTTGGCTATGCCGGCTCTGGGCGCTGGGTCTCGGCCACCCGACACCCGGCGCCTGATCAGAAGCTCGGTTCGGCAACATCCCAACCACTCCAACACCCCAACACCCCAACACCCAACACCCCAACACCGAGAACCCGGCCCTTTACATCGCGGCGTCGAAACCGGTAAAAGCCCTACGGTACGTCGCGAGGTCCATCGAATGTTCATCGTCAGTCTGTTTGCCGTCGCCGGAACAATCCAAGCCACCCAGAACAAGCTTCCTTTCCTCAGTCCGGTCTTTTCGAGCCACATGGTGCTTCAGCGGGACAAGCCGAACACCCTTTGGGGCTGGACGACCCCCGGAGCCAAGGTCACCGTCACCATCGGGAAGGAGCATGCCGACGGCACCGGGGCAGGAGACGGCAAATGGATGGTGAGAATCAGCCCGCCGCCGACCGGAGGCCCTTACACGGTCAACGTCGACGGTCCCGACCACGCCGAGCTCGACGACGTGCTGGTCGGCGATGTCTGGATTTGCTCAGGGCAGTCGAACATGGAATTCGGCATGCAGATGACCCGAAACGCTCAAGCCGAGATTGCCGCCGCCGACAATCCCGGAATCCGGCTCTTTCTGCTTCAGCGCGACATTTCCCTTACGCCGGTGGCGACCCCGACCGGAACATGGGTTCCTTGCACGCCGGAGACGATCGTCCAGGGCGGCTGGAGCGGGTTCACCGCGGTCGGTTACTTCTTTGGCCGCGAACTGAATCAGCGCCTGAAGATCCCGATCGGTCTCCTCGAAACCTCTTGGGGCGGAACGGTCGCGGAATCCTGGACCAGCCGCCAGGGACTTAAGCCGTTCAAGGAGTTCCAGCCGGCTCTCACCGCCATCGATACGACCCTCCACAACGGCTCCGAATCTCCTGAGCAGCAGTTCGACAAGTGGTACCGCGCCAACGATGCCGGCTCCGCCAAAGGCGACGACTGGGCGGCGGCCGGCTTCGACGACTCGAGTTGGAAGGAAGCCAATCCGCCGACCTATGAAGCCGTGGGGCTCAATCGGTTCGACGGGGTCGTCTGGTACCGCAAGGAAGTCGATCTGCCCGACCCGATTCCCGCCGGCGACGCCACCATTCAACTCGGCAGCGTCGACGACATGGATACGACGTGGGTCGACGGGGTCAAGATCGGGAGGAGCTACAACGTCAACGACTTCCGCAAGTATCCGGTTCCCGCCAACGTTCTCAAGCCGGGCCGCAACGTGGTTACCGTCCGCTGTCTGGACACCGGCGGCCTCGGAGGCCTGTACACCCCGGATAAGCAGGTGTTGACCCTTGGCGACGGGACGGCCGTTCCTCTGACGGGGGCCTGGAAGTATCTTGCCGGAGCCGACTTGAGCAAGTCGTCGCCCCTCCCGATGATCTTCAACGGCGGCGATCCCAACGTGCCGACTTTCCTCTACAACGGGATGATCGCTCCGATCGTGCCCCTTGCCGTCAAGGGCGCGATTTGGTATCAGGGCGAGAGCAACGTGGGACGTGCGGCCGAATACCAGAAGCTGCTGCCGGCGATGATCGGAGATTGGAGGCGCAGCTTCGGCGAAGGCGATTTCCCGTTCCTGATCGTACAGATCGCGAACTTCGCCGATCGCCATCCCCAGCCGGTCGACGACCCCTGGGCCGAATTGCGCGAAGCTCAGGCGCTGACCGCGCAGCGCGTGAAGAACACCGCGCTCGCCGTTACGATCGACATCGGCGAAGGCGCTGACATCCATCCGAAGGACAAGCAGGACGTCGGTCTTCGCCTGGCTCTCGACGCTCTTCACGTCGCCTATGGGCAGGATGTCGTTTACTCCGGGCCGGTGTTTCGCCGGCCCTACCGGGACGGGGCGACCCTGCGCCTCCAGTTCGACCATACCGACGGCGGGCTCAAGACGGAAGGCGACAAGCTTCTCGGATTCCAGATCGCGGGCGCTGACCGCAAGTTCGTCTGGGCGGATGCTCAAATCCAAGGCAACGAAGTCGTAATCAGCGGGGCCGGCGTGTTGGAGCCGGTGTACGTGCGTTACGCCTGGGACGCCAATCCGGAGGCGACGCTAGAGAACGGGATGAACTTGCCGGCGGTGCCGTTCCGCAGCGATCACTGAGGGTTCTGACCGGCACCGGCGAAGACGCCTAAAGTCCACCGCTTCGTCGGTGTCTCCTCGGGTGCGATGCGGGGGTTCAGAATGGCCGGATAAATACGAAGAGCCCTGCCGTTGCCGGCAAGGCTCTCGACGACGAGAAAACCGAAGCGTTACGCCTCAGGCATCTCCCCGGGCATACCCGAACGATGGTTCGAACGGGATCAGACCCAGCCGCGTAGCTGCGCGGAACGCCTGAACGCGGTTGTTCACCTGGAGCTTGTCGTAGATATTCGCCAGATGAAAGTCAACTGTTCGCTTGCTCACATACAGAGTGTCAGCCGCTTCCTTGCTGCTGTGCCCCTGAGCGATCAAGCTAAGTACCTCGATCTCGCGCTTCGTCAACCGGACCGCGCGGTGCGCATGGTCTGGTCGCGTCGTGCTTGGCATTGGCATTAACCCACCCCTCACTTTGTTCTAACCGCCTGTGAGTTTTGTTCCATACCATGCGCCCTTTTTGAGATGAACACGAAGCTCATTAAAGAATTTCCCTCCTCAACACTCGAGCTCCCCAATTCGCCGACCCCAGCTAAATTGCTGGGATACGACGTGCAGAGTCTCATCTTACAACATTTCGCAGCTTGCGTCGCTCTCGCCAATGCGGCGCTAGGGTGACCCCCGGAGAAACGCCGTTTCTGGTCGCGGTTCAGGCCAAATGGCCTACATCACCTGGACAACCCTCGCACCGTCGACAGATCGACAATCTAGAATTTCTCCCCTAAGATTCGACGCCTGCCCGTACGCAAGGTTCACCGAATTGCTAAAGTCATCGAGGCCGCCGCGCTCCACCAAGGCCACGCAGGCGCCGCCGAAGCCGGCCCCCGTCATGCGCGCGCCGATGCAGCCCTTTGCTTGCCAACATGCCTCGGCCATGAGGTCCAGCTCGCGCGAAGAGACCTCGTAGTCGTCGCGCAGGCTCTCGTGGCTCGCTCGCATCAGCTCGCCCATCAGCTTCGTATCGTTCCCCTCGAGCGCATCCACGAAACGGCGGCAACGCTCATCCTCAGTGATGACGTGCCGGGCGCGGCGAAGGATCGTCTCCGGCATCTTGTTGCAGGATTCTTCCAAATCACTTAACGAAGCGTCGCGCAGAGCGCGCACGCCGAGGATTCTCGCCGCTTCCTCGCACTGCGCGCGCCGCTCGTTATAAGCCGAGGCCGAAAGCGCGCGCGGCGTCTTCGTGTCGCACAGGACGATTGCCAGGTGGTCGGGGATGCGCGCGTACACGATGTCGAGGCTCCTGGTGTCCAGGAACATCGCGCAGCCCTCCTTGCCCATCGCGCTGGCAAGCTGATCCATGATCCCGCAGCCAACTCCGACGAACTGGTTCTCGTCCTTTTGCGCCAGGAGCGCCAGCCGCTTATTGTCGAGCCCGAGACCGGCGAGTTGGTTGTAGATGACCGCAAAGGCCATTTCGAGGGCCGCGCTGCTGCTGACGCCACTCCCCACCGGAATCTCGCTGTGTACGATGGCCTCCACGTTCGGGATCGAGACCCTCCCATTGCCTTCATCCGAAAGCGAGCGAAGGACCCAGGCCATTCCCGCTGGATAGGCGGCCCAGCCGCTAACCTGGCCCGGCATCGCCGACATCGCGTCGAAGCGCTCTCCTTCTCCCATTTGAAGCGAAACCACCCGCGACGGCCCGTCCATGACCTTCGCGGCAACCGCAAGCTCCCGGTCGATCGCGGCCGGAAAGACGAATCCATCGTTGTAGTCGGTGTGTTCGCCGATGAGGTTGATCCGGCCCGGCGCCACGCTCACGACCTCGGGATCGACTCCGAAGGAACGACGAAATGCCTCGACGGCGATCTGCGGATTCATCAGGTTCTAGGTTAGCAGTTTGTCGAGCCAGACCCGGTACGCCTCACCTCGAAGTCCCGCAGTCTCAGGACGGACTGACCGAGCTCCATAAAGGCGATACGCGAGCGCGGAGAGGCAATCAAGAGGGCAGCCTGACTAGGCCCTTATCCTGGAAAGCCAATTGCGCATTCTCGCATATCCAATTGGATCTCAGGGCAGCCGGCGTCGTCCGCCCGGTACCCTTTTGAGGTGCTTGGCCAATGGATGCAGCGTGAGATCGAGGAGCAGCCCGGTCTGCTCGCCCGGCTCGCGCCTTTGTACGAAACGAAGCTGTCCAAGATCCTGAGCGGGCGGGAGTTCGACGTCGTCCTCCTCGCCGCTCGAGGTTCCTCCGACCACGGCGCCCTCTATGCCCGCTACCTGATCGAGATCCATCTCGGCATTCCCGCGATACTCGCCGCGCCGTCGGTCCTCACCCGCTATCGGCGGTCGATCCGCTACCCGAAATGCCTCGCCATCGGCATCTCCCAGAGCGGCTCGGCGCCCGACGTCTCCGAGGTCCTCGCCGATCTCCG
>DATJYD010000838.1:0-5281 GCA_035499755.1 Fimbriimonadaceae bacterium | reverse complement strand
CGTCGACGATCACCACCGGATCGCTGTCGACATCCTCGACATAGCGCGCGGCCGAGACCGTGGGTCCGGGCTCGCCCGGTCCTGGCCGCCAGAGGTAGTGCGAGTAGAACTCGTCGAGCAAAAGAGTGCAGTCGAACTCGCGGCCGACGGCGATCCAATCGGCCAACTCATGCCCGGAGACCACCTTGCCCATAGGGTTGCCGGGATTGGAGAGCAAAAGGACCGAGAGCCCCCGCCCCTGAACCTCGCGCCGGAAGTCCTCGGCGGTGAAGCGGTAGCCGGATTCGCGCGACAGGAGGATGGGGATGGGGGTGACCAGGCGGAAGATGTCGAGCAGCTCCTCGTAAGCCGTGTAGTCGGGTAGGAAGTGGCCGAGGTTCACCCGGTCGAGCGAGGCCACCGCCCGGGTGAGCGCCGCCCGGCCGCCGCCTGAGATGGCGACGTTCTCCGCCGTGTACTGGGACGGCATCCCCCGGCGGTAGAGCCGGTTGTAGAGCGCCGCCACCGCCTCGCGCAGCTCCCAGAGGCCGGGGACCGGCGCGTACTCATGGTCCGCCGGGTCGATCTCGATCGAATGGAGGCGGGGCGGCGCTCCGGGGAGCGGGCCGATCTCGGGCTGCCCCTGGCCGAGATTGGCCCATTCCGGATGCCCTGCCCGGTACCCCCGGGCGCTCGCCTCTTTCGTGACATAGACCACCCCGGTCCGCGGAACGGACCGGAACGCCTGCAAGCTGGAACGGGCCGCCTGAGCAGCGCCGGGGGAAATCGCGGGAACAAGCGTTTTCATTGCTGGGTAACCTCAGAATATGAAACTTCAGGCAGGAATAGCGCACGCCGGGCCCCGGAATCCAGGACCCTCTTATGAGGGAGTTGATGGTATCACGGCTTTGAAGGGCTGTGGAAAAAATCCGGCGTGCCCGTCTCTTTCGAGAGAGGTCCCATTTCGTCTCTCGAAAGGCGGTGTCTATGAAACATGGGCTGTCCCTGACCTTCGTTGCCCTGATGACGATTACCCTCCCTACCCTGAGCCACGCCAAAGCCTGGACGGCGCTCGGCCGTCTGCCGGCCGAACGCATTGTCGTCTACGACCCGGTTTCCAACTCGTTCGCCTTCGTGATCGACGACAGTTGCACGGATGCAACCGATCTCAAAAACCGGGAAATCCTGGACCGCCATCGCTTGGCTCTGACGACGCAAAAGATTCGCCTTCTCATCATGCCCTACAACCCGATCGGCGTGACGCTCACGTTCGAGGCCAAAAGGAACACGAGTGGCGGGTCGGAGTTTGAAGAGATGCCAGGTGCCAAGGTTTCCAAGGCCACCGACACAGAAACAGCTCCCACAAATGTCTCACCGCCACCGCAGACAAAGAAGGTTCTATCTGACGATACATTAAAAAATGCAAAGAAGACTACTGCCGGCAAAGCTACGGACGCCAATAGCAGACTCTTAAAACAGTTGCGGTCGCTCGATCTTGCGACAGAGGCAACGGTGAGCCCTGAAAAACAGCCGGATCAGAGGCTCGACATACTTCTGAAACTCAGCGCGAAAGATGAGCGGTTTAACGACGATTTACAAAAAATGTCGACGCAATTAGTCATGCTGCAAAATAGCAGTAACTGCTTCTACGACAACATCAGCAGCATTCCTACAAAGGCGAATCGGATCTTGGCTCAGGGGAGTCTCTCGCTCGCACGAGATGTAACCCTAGGCACAATCGAGAAAGAAGCGCAAAGACGTACCGAAGGTCTGACGCAGGGTAAATTCTACGAGGGATGTCTAGAAAGCTCCGGAGTGAAGTCCTTTGAGAACGATATCCAGGGCCTTAATGCTCAGATTGGCAGCCTTAAGAGCTCTCTCGCCTCTGCACGTCAATCCGTTGACACCATAAAAAATTATATCAGCGTGGTCAAAAATACAGAGCCCTTAAAAAGCAGTAACATCTCCTCCGAGAGTTGGCAGGAACAGATCTCTCTCTACGAGAGAAGAGCCCAAGATTACCAACGCTACATAGATGATCTCTCAAAATCCGAACAAGGCATTGAGACACAGGTAGCGTCCACGCGTGCGCGCCATGACAGTTTTGTTGCCGTTCTCGGCACACCAGCTCTTCAGCTTCAGCGGAAAAATTACGACCCGTTGGCTGATGGCGAATCTATCACTTTCACTTTTACTCGTAGTGCCGTCGACGGTGCGGCCGAGGACGGCAGCGCAGCAACCAGTCCGCGCGCCAAGAAAAAAACCACCGCTGCCGCCCCACCAGGCGCCAGCGATCAGTTCTTGGAGGCTACGATCGAGCTCAAGTCCGCACCCACCCGGACTTTCCGATTCGGCACCGGCGTGGTCGCCTCCTACTTGCGCAACCCTTCGTTCACAGCCGGCCCTGAGAACCTCGGAAGTGACGGCAAAGGGAACGGTACCAAGAACATCCTCTACAGCGATCGCAGCGACGGCCAGGCTCAGGTGGGTATCTTCGTCCACCACTACTGGGGCCGCCGTTCCGGCCTTCTGACACCGACATGGTTCGAACGCCTGGTACCAGGTTTCTCCTTCGGGCTGCCGATCACCATGGAAGATCCGCTCCAGAGCTTCCTCATCGGCCTTGATTGGGAGCTTGTCCCCGGGGTCGATTTGAACGTTGGGGCGCATTGGGGCAAGGTCAACAGCCTCGCCGACCACTACCATGTCAACCAGCCGATCCCGAAAGACCTGGACGTTTCGACCATCCAGGAAAAGCGCTTCCGCACCGGCTTTTATGCTGGGATCGTCCTCGGTACCGATATTTTCCAGAGCCTGACCAACAGCCAGTCGAGCAAAAATCCATAAATCCACTGACACCAGGCCGGAGGTGCACTCTCCTCCGGCCTGGTGTTTTTCCTCTATCGACCGCTTTCCCTCGCTCTCTCGCGGCCGCCTTCCTCTACCCCATCTTTCTTCTTCTCCTCGACCGGTGGCGCGGTGGGGAGCGGCTTTCGCGGCAGCGGCTCCGGGCGCATGGCGGCGTCGTAGAGGAAGGAGGCGAGGATGATGGCGGCCTGCTCCAGGTCTTCGGGACGGGCGTGCTCGTAGTCGTCCAGGTTGGTGTGGTGGGTGCGGCTGTTGTAGTCGAGCTCGTCCTGAATGAACTGGAAGCCGGGGAGACCCACGCGATCGTAGGAGAGGTGGTCGGTGCCACGAGTGTCGCGCAGGGTGACCGTGGTGGCTCCCAGGTCGTGGAAAGGCTCCAGCCAGGCTTCGAAGATCGGCCGCACCGCGGCATTGCCCTGAGCGTAGACGCCACGGATCTTGCCGCTGCCGTTGTCGATGTTGAAGTAAGCGGCGAGCTTGGCGTGCTCGGGCTTGAGCTGGAGCGGCCAGGTGTCGTCGCGGTTGGGCTCGGGGAAGGCCTTCTGGGCCGGATCGGTGGTCTCCGGCCGCGAGGCGAAATGGTCTTTGACGTAGTAGTAGGAGCCCAGGAGCCCCTGCTCTTCTCCCGTCCATAAAGCGATGCGGATGGTGCGCTTAGGCTTGACTCCCAGGGCTTTCAGGAGGCGGGCGGCTTCCAGAACCACCACGCAGCCAGAGGCGTTGTCGGTCGCACCGGTTCCAGAATGCCAGGAGTCGAGATGGGCTCCGGCCATCACGATCTCGCCCTTCTTATCGGTCCCCGGGATCTCCGCGATGGTGTTGTTGGAGTGGTCGCCCTCGGCATGGAAGCGGGCGGCCACCTCGACCTCGATCTCAACGTTCTTGCCGTCCGCCACCAGCCGCGAGAGCATGCCGTAGGTGTCGGTCGTGACCACCACCCCGGGGATGCCGTCGGAGCCGCCATCTTTTTCCCAGTTGCCGCGCGCCTGGACCCCGAAGATCCCCTGATCGTAGCTGGAGGCGGAGATCGTGGCGAGCGCTTTTTCAGCGGCGAGGAAAGCACCCAGGGCCTTGCGGAACCGGACGCGCCGCTGCCCCCGCGCTCGGAAATCGAGGCGCAGGGTGGGCGCCTCGTAGCGGCCGAGATCGTGCAGCGTCTCCTCGGTGTAGCGCTTGACCTCGGGTCCCTCGACCGTGCGCTCGGGCAGCCGGGGGTCGCGGACCTCTTCCAGAAGGACCACCTTGCCGGCGAGCTTTCCCTTGTAGGTGTCGAAATCCTTCTCCGTTTCGACCCTGACTTTCACCAATGCCCCGCGGAGCACCCCGGAGGTCCCTGGAGTCCAGGCTTCTGGGACGGTGAGAAGCGGCACCTCGCGCGGCGTCAGCATGCGGAGGGAAGCCTGAGAATAGGACCAGCCGCGGCCGAACGGGAAGGGCTCCAGATGGGCGTTGACGAGCCCGAAGCGCGCGAGCTCCTGACGGGTCCACTCGCTCGCCGCCAGTCCTCCTGGTGAGCCGGTCAGGCGGGGACCGAGGACGTCCGTCAGCTCATGGAGCAGGCGGCGGACCTCAGAGCGCTGAAACTCCTCGGCCCGAAGGCGGGTCACCATATCGAGATCGACCCGCTCTTCGCTCCCGCCCAGGGCAGCTACCATGGACGGTCCAGGCAACACAAGAACAGCCAGCAGGGCAAAGACGAGACAAGGCCTGCGCATCATTTACGTCTCCTCGTAAAGGATGCATGCCTATCACACTAGGAGCCCGCTGGCCACTGGTAGATGGGATCAGGACTTTCGTACGGTCTGGCGTACAGTTCATTGGACAAGGCGGCGGGGCGATCCCCTCGGCCGCCGCTCAGTCGCACCATTTCCAGTTCCGCACCTCAGGAAGATCCTGGCCGTTTTTACTGATGTACTCCCGGTGCTCGATCAGCTTGTCTTTGAGCTGCTGCTTGAGATAAACCCCCTTGGTGCCGGTCTGGGGCAGGCGATCGATGGTGTCCATCACCAGGTGGAAACGGTCGAGATCGTTGAGCACCGTCATGTCGAACGGCGTCGTGATCGTGCCCTCTTCCTTGTAGCCGCGGACGTGGATGTTGTGATGGTTGGTGCGGCGATAGGTCAGCCGGTGGATCAGCCAGGGGTAGGCGTGAAAGGCGAAGATCACCGGTCTATCCCGGGTGAAGATCTCGTCGAAATCCGTGTCGCTCAAGCCGTGCGGATGCTCGGTGGAAGGCTGCAGCTTGAAGAGGTCGACGACGTTGACCACGCGAATTTTAAGCTCCGGCAGGTGCTCACGGAGGATTGAGACGGCGGCGAGCGTTTCCAGGGTCGGCACATCACCGCAGCAGGCCATGATCACATCGGGTGTGGCGTCCTGATCGTTGCTCGCCCACTGCCAGATGCCGATGCCTTGGGCGCAGTGCTTGGCAGCG
>DATJYD010000837.1:0-5106 GCA_035499755.1 Fimbriimonadaceae bacterium | reverse complement strand
AACCACTGATATCGCCACCTTGGACCTGATATAGGTTTCCAAAGTCGGTTTTGCTGCCCATCTCTCGCTTGGACTTGACGATGGCCTCCAGGAACTTGCGGCAGGCCGCGATATCGACGGGCACCGCCTTCGCATCCTTGGCAAGATACGCGTCGACCGCGTAGCTCCGAAGGAGTTTCATTCGGCTGGCGTCGAACAGCGCGTGGTTGGCGAAGACGTCCGCGGTGAGGATCTTGCCATTGAGCCACACCATCATCCCAACCGTGCGGGACGAGTTCTCGACCGAGCGGTCGAGCTCATCGGTGAGCGCGTCGATCTTGGCCCGGACCTTGGGATCGTCCAGTGTGCCGCGAACCGTTCCCGTCTCAGGCGCCGTCCCCGCCGACTTGTTGACGGAGGCGACTTCATCCCAGACGCCCTGCTGGTTCATCGATGTCCCGCTGCCGATCGACAGTCCCTGGCCTCCCTGCAGCGCGGCCTGGCGGACTTGCTCGGGAACGAAGGTATCTCCACCTTTGAAACGGTCAACTCCGGGCGTCCAACGGCCGTGTTCGACACAGAACACCGGAACCTCAGCCCTGCTATGAGGCTGGATAATGAAATCCTTGGCTACGATCCGGTCCTGCTTGCCGCCGATCAGCAGTTCGCCGGCGACCAGCATCAGGGGCAGATCGGACTTATTTCGTACCTGAAGTGCGTTGACCTGCTGGTTGCCGGGGATCTCGACGATCTCGACCAGCCCTTTCGCCGTCGCTTCGGCCAGAGTGATGTACTTCCCGACGTTGGCCTTCTCCGTCGTGAGGATTGGAATGATCGTCAGCGATCCGCTTGTCGCAAAGGCGCCCGAGCCGGAGCTTGGCCTCCCCACGGCGAGTTGGGCAGCCGCGGAGCAGGTGAGAACGCCGAGCGCGACGATGCACGCGATCCACTTCATCGTGTGTCCCTCCAGGCATGCGCTTAACGCGCAACATGCCTGCAGAATTGGACGTGCGAGCGCTGTGACCGGCTACGCCGAATGCTGACTAGTCGCCGGTCGTCTCCGCTTGCCCCGGCACGGGAGCGCCGGAGGGTTTCGACCAGCTTTTCCAGTAATCGGGATCCTCGATCTGCAGCGACTCCTGGGTCACCTTGAACGGGTGGAACGTGTCGACCATCACGGCCAACTCCTCCGTCCGCTGAGCCCCAAGCGACGCCTCGACCGCGCCCGGCTGGGGGCCGTGCGGGATGCCGAGCGGGTGGAGGGTGATGGAGCCCTCCTCGATCCCCTTCCTAGATCCGAACTTGTCGTTGCAGTAGTACAGCACCTCGTCGGAGTCGATGTTCGAGTGGTTGTAGGGCACCGCGATCGCCTCCGGATGGTAGTCGAGCATCCGCGGGCAGAAGGAGCAGACCACGAAGTTGTGGCCCTGGAAGGTCTGGTGGATCGGGGGCGGCATGTGGAGTTGGCCGGTAATCGGCTGGAAGTCCATGATGTTGAAGGCGAAGGGGAAGACATAACCGTCCCAGCCGATCACGTCCAGCGGGTGATAGGGATAGGTGTACATAGTGTGGTGATGCCGGGCCCGGATCAGAACCTGAGTCTCGCGACGCTCGCCATGAACGGGAAGCTCGGTCGGCGGCCGGATGTCGCGCTGAGTGTAGGGAGCGTGCTCGAGTAGCTGGCCGTACTCGTTGCGGTAGCGCTTTGGGATCTCAATCGGCCCGAACGAGACGATCGCGAGCATCCTCACGGGTAGCTTGTCGAAGGCCAGCTTGTAGATCGTGCCGCGCGGGATGACCAGATAGTCGCCCTTCTTGAAATGGATCGTGCCGAAGAGAGACTCCATCGTGCCATCCCCGTCGTGGATGAAGAGGCACTCGTCGCCGTCGGCGTTCTTGTAGTAGGAGTCCATCTGCTCGGCGACGAAAACCTGGTTCCATTCCACGTCCTGGTTTCCCATGAGGGCGAGACGCCCGCTCACCGCGTCTCCGCAGGGCTTGAGACGGGAGGTCTTGAGATGGCGGTGGCGGAGCGGCTCATCCTCCAGGTAATGCGGCCGCACGCTGCCCCGATCCTCCCATGCGCCGACCTCGGTCGGGAGGTTGATGTGGTACAGCGTGGACATCGGCCCACTGAATCCGCGCGTGCTGAAGAGCTGCTCCGCATACAGGCCGCCGTCGGGCTTGCGGAACTGGATGTGATGCTTGCGGGGAAGCTCGCCGAGTCGAACGTACCTGGGCATCTTTACAGTTTACTGCGCTAACTGGGAGCGCCGGCGACACGACCGGGACGGTCGTGGAAACCATGGGCGGGACGCCCGTGCCACGCGCCGTGCCACAATAGACAAGCCTGGAGAGGTGGCAGAGCGGTCTATTGCACCTGTCTTGAAAACAGGAGACCCGCAAGGGTCCAGGGGTTCGAATCCCCTCCTCTCCTCCAGCAAACTAGGTGATGAGATCCCGCACCACGTGCCCATGCACGTCGGTCAACCTGAAGTCGCGGCCCTGGTAGTGATAGGTCAGCTTCGTGTGATCGATCCCAAGCTGGTTCAGGATCGTCGCCTGCAGATCGTAGATATGTACCGCGCCGGGCGTGAAGTTGTCGACGCTCGGATCGATGGCGTTGCCGTCCTTGTCCACGATGTTGTAGCCGAAATCGTCGGTCTGCCCGTACACCATGCCCGGCTTGACGCCGCCGCCTGCCATCCAGATCGTGAAGGCGCGGGGATGGTGGTCGCGGCCGTAGTTCGTCGCCGTTAGCGGCCCCTGGCAATAGACCGTCCGCCCGAACTCGCCCGCCCAGATCACGAGGGTTTCGTCGAGCAAACCGGTCCGTTTCAGATCTTTGATGAGCGCGGCGCAGCCCTGATCGACGTCCTTGGCCTGGGTTGGGATGTCGACGGTCAAGTCGCTGTGAAGATCCCAACCGCGGTGGAAGATCTGAATAAAGCGTACGCCTCGCTGCACCATCCGGCGAGCGAGAAGGCAGTTGGCGGCGAACGTACCGGCCTCATGGGCCGCGGCGCCGTAGAGGTCGAAAGTCTCGGCCGGCTCCTTGCTGAGATCCATCAGGTCGGGGACGCTCGCCTGAAGGCGATAGGCCAATTCGTATTGCTTGATGCGCGCCGCGATCTCGGGGTCGCCGAAGGCATCGAGGGATTGGTGGTTCAGGGCGTCCACGCTGTCGAGCATGGTGCGCCGCGTCTTGCGGTCCATCCCGTCCGGATCTTTCAGGTACAGCACGGGATCGCCCTGCGAGCGGAGGGCTACGCCCTGATACTCGCTCGGCAGGAAGCCGGTACCCCAGAGGCGCGGGTAGACGGCCTGATTCGGCTTTCCGCTCGTGACCTTGCTGTGGAGGACGACGTAGGTCGGCAGGTCCTCGTTCATGCTGCCAAGGCCATAGCTCACCCAAGCGCCCATGCTCGGCCGGCCGGGAAGCTGGCTGCCGGTCTGGAGGTAGGTTGTGGCCGGATCGTGGTTGATCGCCTCCGTCCACATCGACTTGACGACGCAAAGCTCCTTCACGACGGTCGCGGTGTGGGGAAGCAGCTCGCTGACGAAGACGCCATCGCCTCCGTTGTCATGCTTCTCGAACTTGTAGACGGAGGGGGCGATGGGGAAGCGGGTCTGCCCGCTCGTCATCGTCGTGATGCGCTGGCCGCGCCGGATGCGATCGGGAAGGTCGGTATTGAAGAGGTCGTGCAGCTTCGGCTTGTAGTCCCAGAGGTCAAGTTGGCTCGGGCCGCCGCTCATGAAGAGGAAGATGACGCTCTTGGCCTTGGGCGCGAAGCTCGGCATGCCGGGGATGCCGTGCCCCGGCCCGTTCGCGGCTTCGGCGATCGCCGCGATCGCGCCGAGCCCTCCGGCGGCGAGAAGCCGGCTCAGGGCGGCGGTTCCGACGCCGAGGGCGGCTTTGCCGAAAAGCTGCCGGCGGGTAATCATCAGTTCTGCTTCGCGAATTGGGTCCATGAGTTTGGAATTTTGGAATCCTGGCTCTCCTAGTGCAACGTCAGGAATTCGTCCGTATTCATCAGGGTCGAGCAGACGATCATCCAGGCCGCCTGCTCGGCGGGGGCCAGGTTTTTCGCCTGCGGCGAGTCGCCGGTCGTGAGCAGCTTCTTTGCTGCGTTGGGGTCACTGGCATAGCTATGCCGGTACGCGGCTAGCGCGCGCTTCAGCAGTGAGATCTCCGGCGGCCGGGGCAAGCGGCCAAGAGCCAGGTCGTAAGCGATCCGCAGATGTCTATCGTCGTCACCTTTGACCGCGAGCACCCTTGCCGCCATCGTCCGGCTCGCTTCGAGAAACGCCGTTTCGTTCTCGGTCGTCAGCGCCTGAAGAGGCGTGTTGGTAATCGGGCGGCGGACAACGCAGGTGTCGCGCAGGGGCGCGTCGAAGTTCGTCATCGCGGGCGGCGGCGCCGTGCGCTTCCAGAACATGTAGAGGCTGCGCCGGTAGATCGCGGGGCCCTTGTCGCGAACGTAGAAGTGCGTCGAGCTGGCGGGATCGGACGCGCCTTCCCAGATTCCCTTCGGCTGATAAGGCTTGAATCCGCGGCCGCCGAGTTGCTCCACGAGCAGGCCGCCCGCGAACAGGGCCTTGTCGCGAATGACCTCGGCGTCGAGCCGGAAGCGAGGGCCGCGCGAGATCAGCCGGTTCTCGGGGTCTTTCGCAAGCTTCGCCGGCGTGATCCGCGAGCTTTGCCGGAAGGCGGCCGAGGTGACGATCAGCCGGTTCAGCTTCTTGACGCTCCAGCCGCTTCGCTCGAACGTGACGGCAAGGTAGTCGAGCAGGGGACGGTCGAGCGGCCATTCGCCCTGGCTCCCGAAATCATCGACCGTCTTCACGATGCCGGTCCCGAAGAACTGCTGCCAGACTCGGTTCACATAGACCCGGGCGAGGAGGGGATTGGAGGGGGAGATCAGCCACTCCGCGAAACCGAGCCGGTTAGCGGGCGCTCCGGGCGGAAGTTCCCCAAGGGACGGCGGGATGTGGCGCGTCACCGCATCGCCCTTCTGATCGTATTGCCCCCGCTTGAGGATGAAGGTCGGGCGTGGCGTCGGCATCTCCTCGGCGATCAGGCTGAGGGGGATTGTCGCGTTCAGGTCATCCCTCTGCTTCCTGATG
>DATJYD010000836.1:0-3124 GCA_035499755.1 Fimbriimonadaceae bacterium | reverse complement strand
CTCCCCCGATCTTGAGAGGGCCGTGGATCGACCAATTCGTCAGGGCGTCGGGAAGGTCGTTCGCGTTGATCTGGTCGCCCTTGCTGATGATGAAAGCGGCGCCTCGAAAGGCGCTCAGGGTGCCCAACGTGACGATGATCGGCGGAATCCGCACCCAGGCGACGAGCCCGCCGTTGATCAAGCCGAGGACAGCCCCGATCGCGAGGGCGAATCCGCCGCCCACAAATACGCTCATGCCGGGATGGGCGCGGAAGATCAGACCGACCGCGATTCCCGTGAAGCCGAGGATCGAGCCGATCGACACATCGATTCCGCGCGAGACGATCACCAGCATCTGCCCGACCGCCATGACGGTGAGGAGGGGAATCCACAGAAGGATGCTGCTGATCGAGGATGGCTCGAGCATGCGCGGCGACTTGACCACGGCCGCTACGAACACGAGGACGACCAGGATCAGCGCGCGCAACTCGCGGGTGACTCTCAATCCAGCCCGAACTCCTTAAGCCCTGCGCTGATCCACGGACCATGCGCGCGTCGACCACCGAAGCAGGGTAGTTTCGGCGTCCCGCCGATTCCAAACCCGAGGGCCGATCGCCATACCCCCCGATACCTCAATACCTCAATACCTCAATACCGCAACTCGAGTTGATGATCATAGACCTTAGGGCGCACCTCCGTCCCTTTTACCAGCCCTGAGGAGCGCCCTTCCGGAAAACGAGCCCATCGAGCGGCTTGCCGTCCATCGTCAGCTTCAGCGACAGCGCGCCGCGAAGCTGGAAGTACCCAACCTCGATCTTCTCCCACCCGGCCGGAAGGGTCACGCTTCCCGTCCGCTCAACCGGCGGATGGGTGCCGTCGTTGTCGATGACCGTCGCTCCGCCGACCTTCAGCCAGGAGCCGTCGTCGCTGGAAAGGCCGAAGTGGTACTCGCCGGGATTGTCGATCTTGATATAGCCGACAAAGTCAAGCGCGAAGTTCTCTTCGCGCGACCGGGGTTCGATCCCGACCGTGTCCGCGAAACCGGTCTTCACCGGTTTGAGCTGGGAGAAGTCGGGAACCCGGTCCCATTCGCCTTCGTAGTCGGAGACCGCCCAGCCCGCGACCGGATTCGGAAGATCGATGGCCGCCTGGTGCTTCGCCACGACCGTCGTCACATCGCCGATCCGGCCGTTCTCGCTCACGTAAGCGAAGTTGACGTTTTGGCCGTCGCCGACGACGGTGATCGGCTCCGTATAGACCGGCGAGGAAGCCGTGACGGGATCCGAGCCGTACGAGTAATGCAGCTTCGTCGGCATCGAGGGATCGGGTGAGGCTGCAATCTGGGCATTGTCGCTATAGATGATCGCGGTCAGCGGCACTTTCGGGGCGGGGATGTAGTAGTTCACGCCCATCAAGTCGAGACGGTTGATGAGCACCGCAAGCCGGCCCTCGAACTCGTCGAGGTTGCGACCTTCCTTCGGCGACCAGAGCACCTCCGCCATCGCCGCCATACGCGGCCAGATCTGATACTCGACCCGCTCCGGCGTCGGAATCCGCTCGCACCAGACGTTCGCCTGGCCTCCGAGAACGTGCGCCGCCTGTTCGGCGGTGGCTCCTGGTGGCACGGGATCGAACTGGTAGACGTGCTCGGTCGGCTGCCCCGCGTAGGATGCGTCGAAGTAGCAGAAGTCGGTGGGCGACATCACGACGTCCTGCCCGCGCTTCACCGCCTCGATTCCCCCGTCGAACCCGCGCCAGGACATGACGGTCGCGTCCTTGGTCAGATTGCCTTCGAGGATCTCGTCCCAGCCGATCAGCCGCCGCCCGTGGTCGCTGAGGAACTTGTTGATGCGGTTGACGAAGTAGCTCTGCAACTCCTCCTCATTCTTCAGACCCTCCGCTTTCATCTTCGCCTGGCAGACCGGGCAGCGATGCCAAAACTCCTTGTCGACCTCGTCGCCGCCGATGTGAATCCACTTCGACGGGAACAACTCCATGACCTCGGTGAGCACGTCCTCTAGGAACTGGTAGGTCTTCTCGTTGCCCGCGCAGTAGACGTTCACCGGAGGCTGGCCGGCCTGGGGCGACGGCGGCTGGCTTTCGCACCCGAGCTCGGGGTAAGCCGCGAAGACCGGCATCGAGTGACCCGGCATCTCAATCTCCGGCACGACGGTGATCCCGCGCTCTCCCGCATACTTCACGATATCTCTCACGTCGGACTTGGTGTAGAAGCCCCCGTACTTGGGCAAGCCGCTCTCGGGGTCGAACCGGAGCTTGCTCTGATCCCAGTCGGTGGTCACGCCGTAGCGCCATGCCCCCACGCTCGTCAGCTTCGGATACTTGTCGATCTGAAGCCGCCAGCCGCCGTCGTCGACCAGGTGCCAATGGAAGACGTTCATCTTCATCATCGCGATGTAGTCGATGTACTTCTTGATGAAGCTCGGCGGGAAGAAGTGGCGGGAGACGTCCAAATGCATGCCTCGCCAGGAGAAGCGAGGATAGTCGACGATCGAGACCGCGGGCACGGTTACTGGCTCGACCATCCCTTTGGCCGAGTCGATTCTCGCCGGCATGAGTTGGCGGAGGGTTTCGACCGCGTAGAAGGCGCCGGTGGGATCGGAGTATCGGATCTTGATGCCATCCGCGCTCACATCGAGCTTATAGCCCTCGGCCGGGCCGTCCGTCTTCTGGAAGTCGATGCCGGCCATCCGAAGCGTGTCCGTGGTTTCCACCTTCGTGCGCGCGCCCTTCCGCAGGAGATCCTGGAGGAACTTGACCGCGAAGAGCGACTGGTCCGTGTGAATCGGGGTCGTGCTTTGAATCAGGAAGGGGGCGCCGCCGGTGGCCTGAATCGAGACCGGCTTCGGGATAACGGCGGGCGGGTTGGCCAATGCGGAGGCGATGAGAAGCGACAGTATCACGATTTCCCTAGACTAACCTATTCCCGCGAGTTTTGGGGCCTTTCCATCGGGAGCCCGCGGAGCGGCGGAGGATGAGATCTAGGGACCGGCCTGGAGCCGGCTATTGCGAAGCGGGTTCACCCCCCGTTGGGACTAGTAGCTTAGTGACTAAAAACGGGATGGTCTAAGGGACGGCCCGTGGGCCTCGATGCGCCAGTCGGTGGCGGATTCGAGAATAGCCTGAA
>DATJYD010000835.1:0-5086 GCA_035499755.1 Fimbriimonadaceae bacterium | reverse complement strand
GAAATCGCCGGCAGCTCGTTGCCCGTCTTGCGCTGCGTGTCCATCCAGTTCCACAGATCCTACGGGTTCTTGGAATCGAGGGCGCTGAACGGCATCTCCGGCACCTTCGCGCAGTCCTTGAAGAAGATGTTGCGGTGCAGGTTCTGGTTGTTGGGCATCGACGTCCACTCGTAGGAGCAGAACGCGGTGAACTTGCCCGGATGGTTGTTCGCGTCGGCGATCTGGACGTTCTGCTTCCAGATCGTGCCGGCCACCTGGGGGCTCATGAAGGCCCTGATGGGCGAGCTCGAGGCCAGCAGGTTGACGAGGTACGTGAAGACCTTCTGAATGTCCGCCTGGTTGTTCGGGTCTTTCAGGATGAGGGGCTGCGCCTCGGGCAGCTTGGAGAGCGCCGAACCCTTCGTGTTGGCTTCCTTCGTGACGCCGACGTACTCCGAGTGGTCGGTCACGCCCATGAAATCCATCGGCGTGTCGATCTTGATGTCGTAGCCCATCGGGTGCTTGATGGTCTGTCCCTGGGCGTACTTCAAGCAATCGTCCGGTCCTGTCACCCGGTTGCCCATGAGCCACGCATCCACGGACCAGCTCGTGTGGATGTGCGTCTCGCCGTAATAAGCGTTCCTGTCCGGATTGGGCTGGGCGGAGCCGCTGGGAGCGGTGAGGGCGAGAAAAGCCAAGGCGACGACCGCGGACGCGGGTCCAGAGCACGAACGAGACATGAACGCCTCCCTCTTTTCTTGCAACGGATGGCCACGCGTATCAGATCACGAGCCGTCTACCAGGCAAAGAACCCAAAAGCGACGCGCGCCGGGAGAACCCGGCGCGCTTCCTCAGCTCGCGAAAATGCTCGACTTACCTTCCGGTGCCCTTCGGCAGCGGATTCACCGAACCCGACCGGCTCTCCTTCACCAAACCTTCTTGAGTTCGCCCTCGCGCCTCGGCCGACGGCGTGTACCAGATGGGTGAGGTCCAGGTCGCGCTCGGTTCCGTTGAGTGGCACCACATCGGGCGGACGAACCCCCGCTTTGACGGTCTGAATCATCGTCCACCAAGGCGTCGGAATTCGAGCACGCGGGCGTAGGTAGAAAGCACCGAGCAGCGAACCAGCAAGCAAGTCCCGCCACACTGCTCGGAGAAGGTCAACTCCGGCGGAACCTGCGGTGTAGGCTCTCCCCGAGTCTTCGATGATCCTCAAACGCCGCCCTCTGCTCGCCCTCGGGCTTGCGACAGCCGTGCTCGTCGCGGTTCTCGTCTGGGCTGTGCCCTTCGTGGCGCGCGCATTTCCGCCGAGAACGGTCCGGATGACAGCTGGGCCGAAAGACAGCGCCGACTACGAGCTCGGCGAGCGGTACCGGGGGGCTCTCGCGAAACGGGGCGTCGAAGTGCAGCTTGCGACCTCCACGGGAAAGGCCGAGAACCTCGCGCGGCTGAAGGATCCGAAGTCGGGCTTCGACGCTGGCTTCGTATCGGGAGGTCTGACGACGGCGGCCGAATCGCCCGGCGTCGCGTCGATCGGTACGATTGCGTACGACCCGTTTTGGATCTTCTGCCGCGACATTCCCGAACCCGTTCAGTTCGGGAGTCTTGCGGGCAAGAGAGTCTCGATCGGTCCCGACGGCAGCGCGACGCGCTTCCTCGCGCTGGCCCTTCTTCACCTCAACCGCCTCGATCGGGTCATCGTGCCGCTCCCGCTCGCGCTGCACGCGGGCAGCGAGGCGCTGAGGAAGGGCGAAATCGATTGCGCCTGCGTGCTGAGCTTCGCCGAAGCACCCGAGGTCAGGGTGCTCCTCGCCGACGAGCGCGTGACGCTGATGAGCTTCGCGCGCGCCGACGCGTATGTCGCCCTCTTCCCGTATCTTCGCAAGGTGGTCCTACCCATGGGTATTGGGGATCTTGCCGCCAACCGCCCGCCGCACGACGTCATCCTGCTGGCGACGACCGAGAGCCTGCTCGTTCGCAAGCACACGCATCCTGCGATCCAGTACTTGCTCCTGCAGGCCGCTCAAGAAATCCACGCCGGCGCCGGGATGCTGCAGAAGGCGGGGGAGTTTCCGAGACCCGAGCCGGTAGATGTGCCGCTCTCGGACGAGGCGTTGCAGTTCTACAAGTCCGGCGGGGGTTTTCTCCAGCGGCATCTGCCGTTCTGGCTCTGGGTCTTCGCTTCCCGCCTGCTCATTGTCCTCGTTCCCGTTGCGGGGGCGATCTACCCGCTCGTGCAGCTCATCCCCGCGGCCATCAGATTCGAGGTGAACCGGCGTTTCGGCCTTCTCTACGCGGAGCTGCGCGAGATCGAGGCCCGAATCGAAGAGCCGGGTGCGTCACCGAAAGCCCTCGAGGAAGAGCTCGACCGATTCGAGACGGAGATCCGAAAGGCGCGGATCCCCGAGTCCTATGCTCGCTCGATCTACACGCTGAAGCATCACGCGAGTCTCGTCCGCGAGCGGCTAGCCCGCCGCGGCCTCTCGCCGACCTGAGATCGAGGCAAGATCGCGCGCCGGGCTCACTCACGGCACACGCTGCTGGTCGTTGCTCTGCGAGCCCTACGGCTTGAAGTTTAGAAGCCCCTTCCTTGCATCCGTCGTAAGCGTTACCGGAGGTCGTCGTCGACTCTGTCTCACCAAACCCTCTTGAATTCGCCCTCGACCTTCTCCAGCGCCTCGTTTGCCGCGTCGGAGTCCTGCAAGACGCATGAGAGGAGACTTCTCGAAACGAGCTTCAGCCGGCCCGGGCAAGACGGTCAGAAGTCCACGCCCACGCGCGCCTGGAAAATGCTCATGTCCCCCTGCGACGCGCCTCCGCTCACGCTGCCCCGGCCGTAGTTGAACATCCACTTCAGGTGCGGCTGCAGGTACCAGTTGAGGCCCGTCATCCACATCTTGAGGAGGCCGCCGTGCACGTCCTGATCGTTCAGGTCAGTGTGCGAGTAGCGCACGGCGACCTCGAGAGCGCCCCAGCCCTCGCCCTTGCGAAAACTGAAGTTCCTCAGCGGCACGGGCCGGCCGAAAGCGCCCGTCTCCGGGTCATACCGCGGGGTCTCGCCCGTGAGAAACCAGCTTGCCTCCGCGTAGAAGCCGCCGAAGCGCAGTGAGCTCGAGTTCGTGCGGCCGACGAACGACTGGAGGAATTCACTCTGTACCGAGAAGGGACCGTTGACCCACGCCACTTCGGCGGCCGCGGTCGTCACGCTGCTCGACGTGATGTCTCCGGTGTCGATCACGAACGGAGCGATGTAGCTCTCCGGACGCGCCTGGTAGCGGATCGTCCCCGAGGACGCGTATTGGCTGCTCACGCTGAGCCCGAGGTGGAGGAATCGATTGGCCGAGGGGTGTTCGGGATCGAGGCGCCCGAACGGCAGCCACGTGACCCGACCGAGCGCATTGCCGAAACCGCTCGAGACGCTCCCGTACTCCTCGGAGCCGGCGCCGGGTCCGAATGCCCCCAGGAACCACGTCGCCCGCCGGTTCGCGAATGGCTCGCCCACCTGGGCGCCCGCCTCGATCGGGGGCGCAATCGCCTGCAGCGGGGCGGCCGGCTCCATGAGCGCGATCGACCAACTGCTCGTGATCAGATCGAGTCCCATCGGCGGCTGAAACTGGCCGAGCTGAAGACTCCCGATCCATTTGATGTTCGGAAAATTCAGGAACGCTTCGTGCAGGTTGAACTGGTTCGGCACGTAGCCGATCTGAATCTCGTAGCGGAAGGGCACGAACAGGATCGCGTCCCCTCCGAAGTTGATGCGTGCGCGGCGCAGCTGCACGCCGTCGTCGAAGCCGGTCAGGTCGCCCGTGGTCCGGAACGCAGCACCGTCCACGTCAAGGCGGGCGCCGAGCGTCGCCGAGAACTTGACCTGCTCGAGATGAATGATCGGCAGCAGGTCCGGGTCGACGAGACCGAGCGCGTCCAGAGGATTCGCCAGGTGGGTCTTCCTCCAGAGCTCTATGTGGAGACCGTTCCATCCCTGCCACGAGAATTCCCACCGGGAGGAACCTGGCTTCTCCTGTTTCTCCTGCTTCTCAGCGACCCCGACCGGGCCGGGCTCGAGACGCGCCCGAACCCTCGGCTCGGGTGCTTGCGTTGTCTGGTTCGCATCGACGCGCGTCGGGGCCGACTCCGGCTCTGGAGGCGGTGCGGCCGCGTCGGCGGGTGTTCCCGTATCTTGCGCGAGCAGCAAGCCGGCCGAGAGCAAGAGCGGCACGAACCAGCCGGCCCGACGGAGGTTCCGCGCGCACAGACTCACCGGCGCTCCGCGCGATGACCCGGAGAGAGTTTCTATGACACGCGCGTACGCAGAGCTCGCTCCCTTCGCCACGCTCGCGCGAGGAGCAGCGCCAGGACCGAATGGAGGACGGCCCCGGGCCAGAGAAGCGGACCGGTCCCGCCGCCCCGGATACCGCGGTAGATCAGGTACGCCGCGCAAAGAACACTGAAGAGAAGCAAGGCGCGAAGCGCCGGGCCCGCAGTGGCATCGCTCGTCGGCCAGCAGGCCACGACGAGCGCGAGCAGCGCGAACCCGCCCAGGCGCGCGACCCCCGGGCCGGGGCTGGTCAAGTCGGAGCCAAAGAGCAGCCGCGCAAACAAAGACGGACTCGCGATCGCCAGCACGCCGGTCCCGACCTCGAGCCCCGCGGCGACCTTCAAGAGACCACTTGACCTCGACACGCTTCTGACCTCGTTCCCGCCCGCGCCACGTCGAGCAGCGAGCGCGCTAGGGACCGGCGCAGCGCCTCAACCAGATCCTCTTCGTCTCGGAGAGGGTCGGGTCAGTGCTTGTCAGCGAACCAGGCTTCCACTTTTTGCACGGCCTTGTCGCCGATTCCCTCGATCATCCGCCGCCGAAAGTCCTCGCGCATCGTTTCGAACTTCTGCTGCTGCTCCGGATCGAGAAGCGGTGAGATCTTCTCGTCGAAGGACGCACCCGCCTTCTTGAGCGCCTCCACCCTCTGCAGGTCGCTCAACTTGGCGTCCTTCTTCAGTTCGCCGAGTTGCTTGATCTCCTGTTCCAGGATGGGAACGACCTCCCGCTTCTGCTGCGCCGTCAGCCCGAGCTCCCTCGAGAACTGGTTCGACAGCGCGGTCAGCGGGTTCG
>DATJYD010000834.1:0-5081 GCA_035499755.1 Fimbriimonadaceae bacterium | reverse complement strand
TCCTGGTCTTCCTTGAAGCTGGTGATCACGAGCCAAACCAATGGCAGCCCGAAAATGACGGAGCCGGCGATCAGGGCGAGGTGGATCACAAAGGCCTTCGCGATCCCGCGCGCCTTGGCCGCTCGCGCGGTGAAGGCCATGACGGCTACGCTTCCCACCGCGAGCAGCACAAGGGCGATCGCCGTCCCGACCGATAGGGGAATCGAACCTTTGACGATCAGGACCTGAGCGGTGGGATCGAGCCGGTAGAACCAGACGAAGAGCCCGGCCGCGATCGCCCAGACGATTGCCGACTTGGTGCGCGCCCTCTTCTCTTCGGCGTTGAGCGCGCTGAGCGCCTGCCCGGTTCGGACGGCGACGAAGACGACGGACACCGCGACGACCCATGCCGAGAATGGCATGACGACCCAGACGAGGGGAATGTGGAAGCCCTGAGAGGCGGTGATTTGGCTCCCCGCGAAGAGGGTGACTCCGGCGAGGACGGTCGCGATCGTCGCCGGCCTCGAGCTATCCTCTCCCGTGCGGACCTTCAACCACAGATAGAGGGCGCGGAGAGCGCAGGCGTAGCCGAACCAAGTGCAGACCGCGCCCAGTGCGAAGAGGATGCCGCCGTTCATCGGCCGAACCCTCCTGCGGCCTGTTGCCTGGCAAACCGTTTCTTTGCAATGGGTCGCCTTCGATAGTTAGGAAAGGCGTCAGGGCAAACCCTGGCAGGCTGGCCCTTGGTCGTCACTCGCAACCGGGAACAAGGGGTGGTAAGCCGCCTTTCCCCAAACCCAAGAACGGCGGGTCCCACGAGCAACAAGCGGCACGCGACCAGCCACATCTTAGACGTCCGCCTCGTAATGAACCCAACGCGGGGCGACCCAGAACTGGACCACCGTGATCGCGACAATGAGAAGGAAGACGACCCAGGCGACCGCGCTTGCCGCGCCCATCTTGAACTGGCCGAACGCGAGGTCGAAGAGGTGGTAGACGGGGGTCAAGAGGGAATCGGCGGGGCCGACCGGGCCGTCGGGGCCCTTCAGGATGAAGACTCGGTCGAACTCCTGCACGGAGCCGATAAACCCCATGACAGTCATGAAGAAGATGACCGGACTGAGCTGGGGAATCGTGACCTTCCAGAACTGCTGCCATGGAGTCGCGCCGTCGATGCTCGACGCCTCGTAGAGGGTGGTCGGGATGCCCTTGAGCCCGGCCAGCCACAGGATCATCCCGCTGCCCGCGCCCCACATGCCCATGATGATGAGGGTGTGTTTCGACCAGGCCTCGGACGCCATCCAGCCCGGAGGCGCCAGGTTCATCCACTTGCCGATCGTCGCCATCCAGAACGAGTTGACGAGGCCCTTCGTCGGATCCGGCATGAGCACCCAGCCCCAAAGGACGGCGCTCGCAACCCCCGAGACGATTGAAGGCATATAGAAGAAGGTGCGATAGAAGCGGAGGCCTCGAACCGAGGTGTTGAGAAGTAAGGCGATGGCGAGTCCGGTGACGATGCCAAGTGGCACACCAAAGGCGGCCACATACGTTGTGTTGAAGAACGCCTTATAGATATTGGTCTTATCGACCGTAAAGAGATCGACGTAGTTCTTGACGCCGACCCAGCGCGGCGGGCTGAGCGCCGAGTAGGTCGTCATGCTCCAGAAGAGGGAGACCAGCATCGGGCCGAGGGTCAGCCCGAAGAAGCCGACCACCCAGGGCGAAATGAACAAGAACCCCCAGCGAGCCTCGTGCCGGGCCAGCCTGGGCAGCCTCAGCCGGCGATAGAACGCCCACACGAGAACCAGCGCGATGACAGTAAGGCCGGTGAAGCCATAGACCACGTAAACCGTGTCGATCACCGGATACTTGTCGCGGTCGAAGTAGTTGTCGAGGTCCTGCTGGACGATCGCCTGGCCGGCGGCGAGCGCCTGATGGGGGGTCAGCTTGTGGTAGCAGGCCTGGTCCATCGCCCGCACGTGCTCGTCCCATAGGACCTGCCCCACGAAGGTGCTCGGCCTTACGCGCGCGGCCGGCATCAGGTCGATGTGTTCGCGAAGGGCCGCCGCGAACTTGGGATCGGCGGGCTTGAAATCGTGGAAGATGCGTTCGTTGATGCGCTGGTTACCGTATTGGTTCGGAATAAAAGCGCGCCCGCGCTGCCGCTCCCAGGCCGCTTGGGCGCGAACGGCGATCATGTGTCCTTCGAGGCTGCCCGCGTACTTGATGTAGGTCCACGCATCGTCCGGGTGGCGAGCGCCGCGCGGGATCACATAGCAGAACCCGCCCGACCATGTGATAAAGGTGTCCTTGTCGTTCTTGAACTTTCCGCGATGGTAAAAGCGGTCGTCGGGCACCGGCGCGGGGGCGACGCCGAAGTCGAGCTGCGGCGCGTAGCGAGAGATGTCGTTGAGAATCCAGTCGCCGTTGACCATCATCGCGACTTGGCCGACATAGAAAGGGCTGTTCTCGTGGGATAGGAAGCTGGACTCGAACGCCTTCGCTTTGTCATAGCCGCCGAGGAGGTCGTAGCCCTTTACCAGAAACGCGAGGGCCTCTTCCGAGGCGGGCGTGTCCAAAGTACAAGTCCGCCCATCCGGAGACATGAACTCGGCATCGTTCTGGAAGGCGTACATGTACAGCCACACGTTGCCGTAGTTGGGCATGAAGCCCGCGCGCTTGAGCATGCCGTCCTTGCGGAACTCGGTCAGGACGCGGCTGTAGGCGAGGGCTTCGCTCCAGGTTCGGGGTGGCCGGGTCGGGTCCAGGCCGGCCGCCCGGAGCTTGTCCGCGTTCTCCCGGAAGATCGTCTTGTTCCAGTAGAGGGCGCGGTTGTCGGCGCCTTCGGGAATCGCGTACACGTTGCCCTCGTAGGAAGCTTCCTTCCAGACGGCCGGATAGTAATCGGCGGCGTGCGGGCAAAGGGGATCGGTGGCGTCGCGCTTGATGTAATCGTCGAGGGGGAGAAAGGCGCCTCGGCTCGCCCAGTCCGCGACGGTAAAGCGGTCTTGGAGAACGACGTCGGGGGCGACTCCTCCCACGATGCTCGTGAGGAGCTTCTGAGAGGACATCGAACCCGCACCCATCCCGAGAGCCTTGAGCTTGATGTCGGGGTGGAGCTTCTCGAACTCCTTGTTCATCTCCTCGAGACCCTTGGTATCCGGGCCGTATTCCATCCCCCAGATCGTCAGGGTCCGCCGCTGAGCATGGGAACAGGTGACGGCGACAAGGGCAAAGAGGACGAGGATCACCCGGAAGGCACTAGACAGGCCAACGCGAGGACACCCTCGCGCGATCCTGTGGCGGCCTGGCCTCACAAGTTCATTATGCGCCTCCTTGGAGTGCGAGACGCCAGTCTCGCCTTGGATTGGGTGCGTCAGCGCCTACATAACCCAGGTCAGGGGCTCGTCGGTGTCGTCCTCGGGCGAGGGATGCCATCCCGCGGGCGTGATCGCCGCATAGAGAGCGTGCAAGTGCCGGCCGCGGTAGGCCCAGCCCTGATCGCCGTAGCTCCAGTGCCAGTACTCGCTCGGGTAGTTGGTCATTCTCCCCGTAGCGAACGCCTCCGCGAGCATGTCGCGGTGACGCCTCGCCGTATCCGAAAGGCCAGGGGCGGTGAAGGGGAAGGCGTGGTGGTCGCGGGGCGCGTAGGGCGAGAGATGGTCGAGGACCTCGTGGTTCTCGTTCGCCAACATGAGGTCGATCGCTCCGCCCGTCGTGTGAGGCGGCGGCACATGCTCGTCCATCGGCGCCGTGAACTGGCTCGCCAGCTTCTTCAGCTTCGCGTCCGTCCAATCGGGGTACCGCTCTTTGAAGCGCTGGAAGCTCCACGCGAACATCCGCCGCTGAATGTAAGGCGGCCGCCATCCCTCCACGACCGCGAGCTTGTAGCCCTTGGGCAGCGAATCCGCCGCCCGCCAGAGAAACTCGACGACGCTCGCGCGCGCGATCGTCTCCCGGTGATACTTGAATCTCGGCTGATCCTGGAAAATTCTAGGGTGGCCGAGCCAGTCCACCAACGGCTCTCCGTTGTCCAGGATCGGGACTGCCCGTAGGTGCGAAACCGGCTCCTCGATCGACAGCTTCTTGCGCTCTCCCCGCATAGAGGATCATTATGTCGCGGGTCGTCCATAGATCTTCGACCACGGGGCCCCGCTTCGGATTTCAGATTTGAGATCTGGCAGTCCCGCGCGCAGCTTGTAGCAACCGCCGGCCGCCGCCCCAGCTTATTCCATCCCTATAAAGTCATCCGATTTGGGAGGGAATAAGTCCGGCCTCCCGATCGATACCGGACGGCAAGAGCGCCCCTTGTTCCATTGCTTTGCACAACCCAGCCCGTCATCCTGAAGCCTGAGGCGACCGGACCGAGCCTCGCATTCAAAGGACCTTGGATTACACCGCCCGCACACGCAACCGAGGTTCTTCGTTGCCGCACGACCTCCACTCGCCTTTCGTTCAGAAGTGCAACGAAACACCCTAGGAAGCGCTGCTTTGCATTCGGCCGCCTTCGATGATTGGGAAATGCGTCAGGCCCAAGCCCTCGGCAACTCGTTCTCAGTCGCCGACCCGTAACCGGGAACAACGGGTGGTAAGCCGTCTTTTCCCAAACCCAAGAACGAGTGACAGATCGCATCTCCAGCGTCTGCACGCAAGGCTGCGGAGCACTTTTCGACTTTCTTGCTCCTTGGAGCTTCAACGCCGGGCTTGGATTGTGAACGGCAAGAAAGCCGAAAAGCGTAGGCCTTGCGTGCAGACGCTGGAGATGCGTGGAGACCGGCGTTCTTGGGTTTGGGGAAAGACGGCGGTTTGGGTCGGAAGGGGTTTGCCTAACATGATTAGGAGGCAACTTGTAAAGAAACGCCCTCTTAGATGATTCATCATCACCCTAGGCGCCCCCAAAATGATGATTCAAAGTCAAGGCTCCCAAGGAGCCTGACCGAGCCGAGAATCCACCGGCGATGCGGACTGATGCATGCCCGCTCGCGTAGGCTCTTGCTGACTCCAGAGGAGGATTCGGACTGGGATATCGGCAGCTTGGGGGATCACCTCCTGATCCTCAATCCTGACCCGCTATGTTGGCAATACCCCGATACCTCAAAACC